>DAOUQP010000180.1 GCA_030625575.1 Eubacteriales bacterium
TGTATTGTCCTTTGTTAAATATAATATTAATAATAGCACTGAAAAAAACATTATAAATTCTACGCTTGAAAATACCATAATACACCTTTCTTAATTATGTTGAGTCCATCTGTTCTCAATATAATTATTAAAATATTCATCAATCATTTGGGCAATAACGCGATGTCCCTCTATATTTAGATGTCCCACACCTAGTCTATGATTAATAAAACCATTAACCAATTTTCCTGTCTCAACAAAATGATTTCCCATTGAATCTGTTGTGTCAATAAAATAAATTTGATTATCATTACAATATTGTTCGATATATTCACCATAATCCAAGTAAACATCTTCATCTATCTGTCCAGAAATCTGCTCTCTTAAATTGATATTGTGTAAATATAAAACAACTAGTTTTTCTCCATAAGTTTCTTTTAATTTACCAAGCACAAAATCTACCTTTGATTCATCTATAAATTCGACTTTATCTTTATCCTTTTGAAGAAGGGTTGATCTTACTCCTATTTGACTGGATCTTTTTATTAAATAACTTTTCAATTTTGTATATGTATTTAATAACAATGGATTCATCGATGTCAATTCATTCTTTAATTTATATAATGTCGAGAAAGACTCATTTGCTACTATATTTCCCCATTCATCAATATGTGTATTTGTGCTAAAAGGATGAAAAGCATCGAGTATATCGTTTACTGTCAATTCGATTATGACATACTCAGGATTAAATTCTTTCAAATAATTAGGACCGTAGTAAATGTAATCCGAAGCATTTTTACCCGCTACGGCAAGGTTATGTACTTTTATATCATTTCCATCTTCTTGCCACTTCATTTCTAATAATTGTACATATTTTTCATGTTTTTTCACTTGATTTGCTTCAGTAATTGAATCTCCCAATACAATAATATTATCTTCTCCCTGTATAAAATCATCATCGAGATAACCGTAGTTATTCGTATGACTGACAGCATATCCTTCGATTCTATTCACTATTGTTGCATTCGGAACATAATGCACTCCAAAGGATGAATCCTCGCTTAGTTTTGGAAACACGTTATATGTACCAAGGATGAAATTCCATATAATAACATTGAGAATTATTGCAATAATAAATTTTTTCATCTTTTTAAATAACTCTCCTTTAATAAAACAATCATCAACGCTCCAAAAATCGAAGTCACAGCATACAATAAATAAAATACTATATTATATCGATCAGATGCATTTAAAGTATGTTCTTCATCCACTAAGCGATAACTTTCAATGTATTTACTATAATACTCGCTTTTAATGACGCTATTCATAATCAGCGAACACATTTCCCTACCTTCATCAAGGTTTGTACTGTTTAATTCAATATATATATTGTGTTCCTTATAATAAATATCAATGAAATTTAATAAATTATTATCTTCATTGATATTTTTAAATATATTCGAATCTAATTTAGATTTGTCGATATCCATCTTCCCTACGGATTCAATCATATTGTCCGATGACTTCCTTGTTTCAATAGAATATTTCGTTTTTAAAGTATAGTAGTCCGGCATGTCGTTTAAATCTTTATTGAATGATTCAACTACCAAAAAAACAACCATCATAATCGATATAATTGCAAAAATGAGAAGAATATTCTTTTTAAAAGCTATCAATAATTCTCTAATTGTCATAATTAACTCCATATAAATCTTCATATTGGTGAGCTACAGTCCTTATATCATAGGCGTCTTTTAATTTTAAATACGCATTGTTTACCAACTTGTCGGCAAGTATATCATCACCTAGAATCTTTTTGATTTTTTCTGCCATTTGAACTGCATCATCGCTATCGTGAAAAAATCCTGAAACTCCATCGATAATAAATTCGCTTGCCGTTCCAGTATCTGTGCATACTATAGGTGTTTTTGAAGCAATTGCTTCCATTAATGCAAGCGACATGCCTTCAAATAGTGACGGGAGAATAAAAACATCGGATATTTCTAAAATTTCTCCAACATCATCGCGTTGCCCTATAAATATAACGAAATCCTCCAGATCCTTCTCTTTGATGAATTTTATCAATCCTTGGTAATATTCATCATCTTTATCAAAACGGCCCACAATCAAAATTTGTACATCTATTGATTGTTGCTTCAACACCTCGGCCACTTCGATCATCAAATGATGATTTTTTTGTTCACAAATTCTACCTACGGCCAAAATTAGATGTTTTGAAGAAATTCTTAATATTTTTCTTTTTTCCTCGATATCAACTTTGGTATCTTTATACTCCTGCACATCAATTCCATTGTTAATGGTAACTATTTTTTTATCTGAAATTTTCAATTCCTTTATCATATATGTTCTGACAGAATTTGAAATCGCGATAAATTTATCTACTACGAGACTGTAACCCCACTGAACGATTCTATTATAGCCAGCAGTATTATGAATGGTGCTGAATACTCTTCTGTTAGTAAGAACTGCCACAGAAATTCCATAAAAATCTGGACTGCCACAATGTGTATGAACAAAATCAATTTCTTCTTTTTCAATATAACGAGAAAGCTTGATAATTCCTTCTAGACGTTTCTCTTTTTTCGGCTTATCAAGTGTCATATATTGTATTCCATTACTTTTCAATTCTTGCGTCATCTCTTCATATAAAGATCCTCTTAACACACTTCCTACATAAATTTGAATACGGTTCATATGTTTAACCATATTATTCACTAAAATTTCAGATCCGCCTATATCGAAATGTGGAATCAAGTGTAATACTTTAGGCTTTTCATATGTCTTTCCTTTGCCGTAGTTATAACCTATTGCTAAACTCAAGACGAGCCAAAGGCCTTCTTTGTAAACTATAGGATCTATTAACCCGCCGATCATTGCGATTAATCCAGCTGCAGACAGAACCTGATTTATTATTTTTTTGCTCTTCAAACCCTTCAGGGCTTGGTACAAAACAAAACTATAAACCGTCAAACCAAAGAACCCTAATTGTATTAGATTCGTTATAAATATATTATGGGCAACTTTCTCTACTCCGGCATATTTGCTTATCAGACTTATTTCAATTGCATTTGAAGCACCGT
>DAOUQP010000192.1 GCA_030625575.1 Eubacteriales bacterium
TCGGTTCAACACACTGCTTGTTTCTATGCCAGACTGATACCAGTCATGTAAAAAGAAAACATTTGATGAACTCAATTAAGCATCAAATACAACACCTGCCACACCACGCTTTTTCAGAGGACTCGGGCTATTTTGTTTTTATGCTTTATAGATGTTTATGCATGCCATTAATAGAGTTTGTCGAGGTACCAATAATAGTTTAAGCATATCAAGAACGTGTGGAAACACTTTGGAAGAATTTTTCTAGTTCCCTGGTAAAAGTTAAACCATTGACTAAACGTGAACTCAACATTTCAGGTCGCAAATTATTTTTGTAATATGATAATTTTTTTATATCATTCGCTAGTTTTACTGCTTTACTAATATATTCATTCTCAGTTGTTGCAATAAGCTCGTATAATTTTAGTGAACTCAATATTGAACTGGAGACCCTGGATATATGAGATTTACCTTGCAAAGTTATTACAGGAACAGACATATAAAGTGCTTGAATCGTTGTTGTAGTCCCATTATATGGATAGGTATCAAGTGCAATATCTATTTGATTATACATCAGCATATGTTCAGATCTGGAAACTGTTAGCTTATAAAATAATATTCTTGATATCACATCAATACCAGCCTTTATGAATCGTTTTTGTATATGTTCTTTCTCTTCAGCAGTATCAAACCCCACTGATTTCAATATCAATCTTGAATTGGGAACTTGTAAGAGTATTGATACCCAAACTTGTATCATATTATCTGTAATCTTTGATACCTTATTAAAAGTACCAAAAGTAATAGCATTCATTTCTGCCATAGGAGATTTTTTAATTTCAAGCTGTTCTTTTGGTGGTTCAAAACATAAAAAACAACTTTTCATTCTGTGCAACTTTTCTGAATGCCATGATTCTGGAATATCATATGGATCAGTAATGGTATCAACAATTCGATAATCAATTGTATTTAGACCTGTCGTATTAGGGTATCCCAAATACGTTAACTGATAATCTGCTGGCTTTAATGCGAATACATCAAGTCGATTACCTGATGTATGACCTGAAAGATCAATAAGGATATCTATATTGTCACTTGTTATTTTTTCATAAAGATCATTTGTAGGCATTTTATGAACAATATTCCACTCATCTGCCAACATCATAAATTGTTTAGTCATCCCATCTTCAATATTGCCATTGTAATAACAAATAACTTCAAAATATTCTTTGTCATAATTCCGAAATATAGGCATTAAAAAATAAGCTACAGGATGGGACTTAAAATCTGAAGAAACATATCCAAGGCGTAATTTATCTCTTCGATTTTTTTTAATTTTATGTAGTACTTTTAGTACATTATATTTTTGTTGAAATTTTTCTGCCCACCTTTTATGTTCTTCTGCAATATAATCTTGAGAATTATCTGTATAGTTCAAACAATTTAATAATCTTTCGTGCGTTCCAGCATGATACCCACGGGACAAACCTTCCTTATAAGCTTCAATAGCTTCATCTACCCTTCCAGTTAATCTCAAACAATTACCTAATACCCTGCATACTCGGATATTTTTTTTGTTATGTTCTTTAGCTATTTGAAAGAATTCTATAGCTTCTGAATAGTTTTTTTTCTTCATAGCTTCTAATCCACTATCAAGATTTTTTTTAAAATCACTCATTACTTTTTCCTGTATAACGTAACCCGCCCCTTATTTCGTTATGGCCCCTGAGATTTTTTGCGCGAAATACTCAGGTTAATACTGATATAAACATCATGCTCCAATCATACTCACCAGATTCGTGGAGGAATTTTTTAGTTTGCCTCTTTTTAGGTGCCCGGTGTTTCGGAGTAAAACCAGGAAGATACAGCACGCCTCAGGCTAGATCATTTTGAAAAAGACTTGCGCTACACAATGTTCTGCCAAGTTGCTCTGACTAATGTCTATACAATCATTGAAACTGACAGTGTCAACATTGCTATTCTTGTCTTACACGGTAAGTATTGATCGAAATGGGAAACTGACCTGTATCGTAAGAAATGACTTAATTGTTAATAGATAATAGACATATTACTTTCGCATAATCAGTGCCAGTTGCAATCTGCCTTTGGTATTGGTTTTTCTGTAAATAGCATTGAGATGCGCCTTCACCGTACGCTCGGTAATATCAAGCTGTCGGGCAATCTCCTTATTTGATATACCCTGAGCAATTAAATTTGCGACCTCATTTTCCCTATCGGTAAGATCCTCAAGCTCTGCGATCTCACTGGATTCAGCTTCAATAGATGTAGCATGCCTGTCAGCTATCATTTTCTGCATAAGCTGCTGTCCAACCCAGACACCGCCCTCGAAAATGATTTTAATAGCCTCCATTAAACGGTCAGGCTGAATGTATGTGCTGGCATATCCGGCCAC
>DAOUQP010000089.1 GCA_030625575.1 Eubacteriales bacterium
GTTAAATCTTCCGCCATTCTCTTAGTAAGTGTCGTCACCAATATTCTTTCATTTTTCTTGATTCTAATTTTAATTTCTCCAATTAAATCATCGATCTGACCTTTTATAGGTTTTACTTCAATAACAGGATCCAATAATCCAGTCGGTCTGATTACTTGTTCAACAACAACTTCACTATTTTCTTTTTCATAAGGCCCTGGTGTTGCACTAGCAAAAACAACTTGATTAATCAGCGATTCGAATTCAGAAAAATTAAGCGGTCTGTTATCAAATGCCGACGGCAACCTAAAACCATATTCTATTAAATTTTTCTTCCTTGAATAATCGCCACCATACATCGCCCTCACTTGAGGTATTGTAACATGCGATTCATCAATAACCAGCAGAAAATCATCTGGAAAATAATCTATTAAAGTGTATGGTCTTGAACCGGGTTCTCTATTTGAAATAATTCTAGAATAATTCTCTATTCCCTGACAAAATCCAACTTCTCTTATCATTTCAATATCATATCTAGTCCTTTGATCAATTCTCTGTGCCTCTAACAGTTTTCCATTATCATTAAAATATTTTATTCTTTCTTCCAATTCTCTCTCAATAGCAACTATTGATCTTTCCAATTTTTCTTTTTTTGTAACGTAATGCGAAGCCGGAAATATTGCTACATGCTCTCTTAATGCTAAAATTTCTCCCGTCAGTACATTAATTTCACTTATACGATCTATTTCATCACCAAAGAGTTCAACTCTAATAGCGCTTTCACTACTTGAAGCGGGAAAAATCTCAATAACATCTCCACGAACTCTAAATGTACCCCTAGAAAAATCGATATCATTTCTAGAATATTGAATTTCAACTAATTTACTTAATATTTCATTACGAGACTTCTCCATTCCCACACGAAGAGAAATGACCATATTTTTGTAATCGATAGGATCACCCAGTCCATATATGCAGGAAACAGAAGCAACAATAATCACATCACGACGCTCAAATAAAGCCATAGTTGCTGAATGGCGCAGTTTGTCGATCTCGTCGTTGATTGATGCATCCTTTTCAATATATAAGTCTGATCCAGGAATATAAGCTTCTGGTTGATAGTAATCGTAATAACTTACAAAAAACTCAACAGCGCTATCAGGAAAAAATTCTTTGAATTCACCCGCTAACTGTGCTGCCAATGTTTTATTATGAGCAATTACTAGAGTAGGTTTCTGCACCTTCTCAATAATTTTGGCCATTGTATATGTTTTACCTGAACCTGTTACTCCGAAAAGTGTTTGATTTTTTTTATTTTCAAAAATCCCGTCAGCCAATTTTTCAATAGCTTTTGGTTGATCTCCTTTTGGACTATAGTTTGATTTCAATTTAAATTTTCCCATAACAATCTCCCGAACGTTTGTTTATATTAAATTATATATCAATACCATAATAAATTCTACCCCAAACGCAAAAAAAAAATCATCTTCAAAATCAAATAGCAGCTCAATTTGAGCTGCTATCTACTTGATAAGTAATTCTTTTTTTGTAAGTTCACTATCTATGTGTTTAATTACCATATTTCTAATTATAGCCATAATCGGTACACCTATCAGCATACCTATTATTCCGAAAAGGCCTCCACCTATAAGAATCGCTATTACAATCCAAAATGGTGATAATCCTAAAGATTTTCCTAAAATCTTCGGTCCAATAACATAGGCATCCAGTTGTTGAAGTAAAAAAATGAAAACTGTCACCCAAAGCGCCAACATCGGATTAAAAAATAATATTATAACTACTACTGGTACCGCTCCAATAAATGGTCCAAAGTACGGAATCATATTGGTTACACCAATAATCAGTGCTAAAAGCATCGGGTAAGGTGTTTTCAATATTGCAAAACCCAAGAGTGCAATAATGCCGATAATAATTGAATCAATAAGCTTTCCTACTATATACCTTGAAAAAATTATGTCGGAATCTTTAAAAAATTCTAGAATCTTATCTGCATTTTCTTTAGTAAACTTAGCATAGAAAAACTTTCTGAATCCTTTGCCAAAAGCTTCTTTATCTTTTAAAATATAAATTGATATTACAAACCCAATAATAAATTTAAAAATTCCTGTGCTCACACCAAGAATTGAATTAAGCGCAGTGAATATAACCTTATCAAAAATACCACTAATTTGAGAAATATATTCATTTACTGTTTCAAATTCAATATATTTAGAAAAACTATATTCAGTTAATCTATGTAGCCATTTAGTTAGATATACTTCTAAATCTACAATAAATCTAGGCAATCCTTCAATTAATTCGGTAATACTTACTACAATTCTAGGAATAACAACTATGGCAAACGCTACAATAATCCCAGTTAAAACTATATACACTATGAAAATACTGAAATTTCTACTTCTATTAGCCTTGGTTTCAATAAAACTAACGAGCGGATGAATAATATATGCAATTGCCATCGCCCAAATCAATGGAACAAGAATGCCAATAATAATATCTATATACCTTTTTATAACATCTAAACTATTGACTGACTTATAAAAAAGGATAACTATCAGTATAATTGGTAACAATTTCAAATATGGGATTCTATCATTCTTCATGCAGCTCCTCCACACAATGTTCTTCAATAAGTTTACCGATATTATCCCATTTAAAACCTAAAACAACATAATCTCTATTACCTATGCGATCAATTTTAGTGTCAAATATTTCACCACCAATAGATTCATAAAAATCAACTGATGGGTTATCTTTATTGCACCAAACAATGGTGCTACTGCACTTACTCAGATGTAACTCCTTTAATCCTCTAAAGAACAACGTCTTGCCAAGCCCAGAATGTTGGTATTTTTCCAACAAAAATATTGCCGAGATTTCACTATCATAAGATTTATTCTTTATAACATGTCCTTTAACAAAGCCAACAATTCTACCATCGCTAGCTTCAGCAACAAGAACATCATTATCCTCATTTAAAATCTTCATCCATTTCTTTTTTGTCTTCTCTAAATCCACTTTTCCCATTACATTTTCAGGATAAATGTTTGAATAGGTTTTCATAAACATTTCATAATGCACCTTTGAAACTCCTGAAGCATCATAAACACTTGCTTTTCTAATTATCATACCTTACTCCTTAATCAACTGTCTTAATATAATCTGTAGCAAATTCTAATACACCATCATTCTCGTCATCTATTATATACCCTTCTGATTCAATATATTCAACATCATAATCAGGTTTTATTCCGATTCCATGAATATTTACTCCATTTGGAGTAAAATACTCAGAAACTGTAAGTTTAAATGCACTACCATCTTTAAGTGGAACTGAAAGCTGTACCAGCCCTTTCCCAAAAGTAGTATCTCCTATAACAACACCTGAATTAGTATCTTGAATAGCAGCAGTTAAAATTTCTGAAGCGCTTGCACTTCCACCGTTTGTTAAAACAATCAACGGTAAATTAATTTTGTTTTTATCAGATCTTTCAACTTCTCTGTTTCCTTCTCTATCCTCAGTATAGACAATAATCTGATCACCCAATAATAAATCTGAAATTTTAATAACTTCATTCAGAGATCCACCCGGGTTGTTTCTCAGATCAATTATCAACGATTCAACATTACTTTCTAATAATACATTAACATTGTCTTTGAACTCATCATATGATTTATCATCAAAAATATTTATACGTATATAACCAATAGAATCTTCTAAAACTTCAGATATAACTGATTTAGTTACAATCCTTGCACGTGTGATATCGACATCGAAAATCCCATTGTCATCACGGTCGATAGTCAGCGTTACATTTGTGCCTTCTTCACCTTTAATTAAAGTTACTACATAATCAATTTCCTTTGAAGTAACATCAATCCCATCAACCTTTATAATGCGATCGCCAGGCTTCAGACCCGCCGCTTGTCCAGGTGTACCATCGATAGGTGAGACAACTTCAATGTATCCTTCTTCTGATTCCGTTACAATAACACCAATACCTGTATAAGTGCCAGTATTGATTTCTACAAACTTTTGATATTCTTCAGCAGTCATATATGTAGAATACGGGTCTTCTAAAGCTTCAAAAAGTCCTTTAATGACAAAGTCATCAAAATTGACCTCTTCTGTCTCTTTATAGTAATTGTCATCAATATACTCTTCCAAGTATAGTAATTTATCAAAACGATATTCTAATTCTTGAAGATACTCATATTTGTCTGCTCGAACAAATATCTTGTCATCCAGCTTGATTTGTATTAAATTCGATACGGTAAAAGTCACAACGCTCGTTATAATTACCATAATAATTACTAAAACTAATACTTTGCTCTTTTTCATAAATCCTCCCTTACTGAGCTGTCACATAAGTCAATGGATCGACATACTGTCCATCAACCCTTACTTCAAAATGAAGATGGGGACCGGTTGATAATCCTGTGCTACCACTTAAACTAATATTTTGACCCTTTTCAACATATTGTCCAACTTTTGCAATTAATTTTGAATTATGACCATATAAGGTTACAATTCCACCTCCATGATCAATCATAACAACCAGTCCATAGCCGCCATACCAGTCAGAATATATTATATGTCCTGATTGAGCAGCAACTACTTTTGTTCCTTTTGGCACACCAATATCAATACCAGTATGTAATTTTTTTGTGTTTAGTATTGGATGTATTCTATACCCAAAAGGTGAAGTGATTCTATAAATTCCAGGCGTTGGCCATGTCATTACACCGCCGACATATTTTGCCTCTAATTTTAGATTCTCAATGAGTTTTGTTAAGCTATTTGCATCATCATTAAGTCTATCAACTTGCGTTTCAAGCGCATCTAAATCTTTCACCAACTGCTTTTTCTTGTCTTCAAGAAGATCGGCCTGCTGATTTAGATTTGTTTGTTTACCAGCTAAATTTGTTTTCGAATCCTCTAATCCAACTTTTTTTAATCCAACTTCCACTTTGGCTTCTTCAAGATATTGTTTCTCTTCATTCAAAGTATTAATCAACTCTGTATCATGCTGTACCAAAAGCCGAATCATGTCAATTCTTGTCAATAAATCTTCAAAATCTTTAGCACCGAAGATAATTTCAAAATAACCAACATTCTTTGACTTGTACATAACTCTTAACCGCTCATAAAATATTTCTGTCTTCTCTTCTAATTTTAAAGTTGTATCTTCGATATTTGTATTCAGCTCTGCAATATCCATTTTATAACCTGTAATAGAATCATTGATATTACCTATTTCATTACCTAAACTTCTTATATTGTCATTAAGAGAATCAACATCTTTCACAATTTGTTTCTTGCTACTCTCTTTTTCTCTTATCTTTTTATCAAGATCCTTTATTTCACTTTCAATTTTTCCAAGTTCGTTCTCTTTATTAGAAATTTCACTACTAGCAATAGTAAAAGACGATGTTATCAATACTACAACTGCTATTAAAATAAGTATTCCTTTTTTCATAATAAATCATCCCTTAAACATTCAAATATTTTCTAATAGAAACCATACTTCCTAATGCACCTATTCCAGTTCCGATTATTATATTAAGAGTCAGTATTTCATTGACTATAGTTTTTACATTTAACATGTATGCTGCAATAACTACATAAAACTGAGTTGTAAACAACTGAAAACTATATGAGTAAATCAGATATATTATTCCTGTAGAAATCAAAGCCCCTATAAACCCAAGAATTGTTCCTTCCAAAATAAAAGGCCATCTGATATACCAACTCGTAGCTCCAACATATTTCATTATTGAAATTTCTCTTCTTCTTGCATTTATCGTCAATTTAATAGTGTTGTTAATTATAAAAGTGGCAATCGCCGCTAAAAACAAGGTCAACACCAAACCGATATTCCTAACATAACTCGTTAAATCAATAATACGGTTAATCAAATCTTTATAGTATTTAACTTCTTCAATTCCCTCTAAATTTTTCAATTGATTAACGATTGAATCTGCATATATAACATCTTCCAGATTTATTATATACGTATTGGGAAACGGATTATATTCAAGTCCTTCTAAAAGATATGAATAATCTTCAAAATCTATTTTCAAGTTTTCCAAAGCTTGATCTTTAGTCTCAAAAATAACACTATGAACACCATTAATATTTTGAATGCTATCACCTAATGTCAAAATTTCATTTTGAGTTAAATCCTCTTGAATATAAACATCAATAGAATCAAATTGATGCTTTATTCCCTCAGAAAATGAATTGATATTTAAAATCACACTCATAATAATACCTAGTATAAGTAAAGATGCTGCAACCGATGTAATGGACGCAAAAGACATCATTCTATTTCTAAAAAGGCTTTTCAAGGTTTCACTAACTGAATAATACTTCATCTCTAATAACCTCCTTTTACCTGATCTCTTATAATTTTTCCGTTTTCCAATTGTATTACTCTCATCTTCATCGCATCAACAATATTTTGATCATGTGTTGCCATAACAACGGTTGTTCCATTTCTGTTGAACTGTTTTAGAAGTCTCATGATCTCCCAAGATGTTTCGGGATCAAGATTTCCTGTTGGTTCATCCGCTATCAACAAAGTCGGATTATTGATCATTGCTCTAGCCATAGACACCCTCTGTTGTTCTCCACCAGATAATTGATCTGGATATACATTAGCTCGATTAGAAAGTCCTACCATGCTCAAAATAAGCGGTACTCTTTTTCTAACTTCTTTTGGTTTGGCACCGATAATCTCCATACTATAAGCAACATTTTCATATACTGTTTTCTTTGGCAATAATCTAAAATCTTGAAAAACCACACCCATTTTTCTTCTTAAATGTGGTACTCTTCTACGATGCAAATCATTTATTTTCATATCATCTATAATTATCTCACCTTTAGTAGGTGGTTCTTCTTTTAAAAGCATTTTAACAAAGGTGGACTTTCCTGCGCCACTTTGTCCGACGATGAAAACAAATTCCCCTTTTTCAATATGAATATTTATATTATCAAGGGCGACAATACCACCACTATAATATTTTGTCACATTATTAAATTTAATCATATTTTCCAACCTCTCATACATACGTATCTTCCTTTTTATATTATAATGTTTTTGAGACACTAAAAACAAGGTCTTTAGCAAATTGGAGTGAAATTATGAAAAATAAATTGCGTAACGAAGCTTTTAAAAAAAGAAATCAACTTAGTCAACAGGAAATAATGGAAAAATCGAATAAAATTTTAATTTATCTAAAAACATTCGAAAAGCAGTTAAACAATAAAGACGTCTTCATTTTCATTGATTTTAAAAACGAAGTTCAAACTTTGGATATTATATTTTATCTCAAAAGTATAAACTGCAAAATTTTTATTCCTAAAATCAACACGACTACCAAAGAAATGGATATCTATCCTTACACTTCTCATGATGATTTAATCAAATCGAAATACGGTATTTTAGAACCCAAAGACGACAACACTTTAGTCATCAATCCTGAAATACTCGATATCGTAATCACTCCGGGTGTAGTATTCGATAAAGAAGGCTATCGAATAGGTTACGGAGGCGGCTTCTATGACAAACTATTTGAAAAAATCGGAGATAGAGTTGTAAAAATCGCAATTGGGTTTGAACTTCAGGTTATCGACAAGGTCCCAAGAGATTCTTATGATATGGCGGTTGATTATCTGATAACTGAAGAAAAAATATATACATTTCAATAACAGACATAAGAAAGGAGGCTGAAGAATGATTAGAAGAATGAAAGCAAAACCGTCAAAAGCATCGTCAACTCTTGGATTTATATTAGGACTGGCATTCGTAGCAGTGGGAGGTATAGTAGTCATTCCTCTGTTCGGACCATTTGGAATGATCTGGACTTTATTTGCAGTAATGATTACCATATATCATGGACTCAATATTTTTACAAAAAAGGGTATTGCACTATATACTATAGAATCAGAAGACCTCACTGATAATATAGAAGGACGCTTGAAAAAACTTGATGGTCTAAGAAATGAAGGCTTGTTAACATCCGAGGAGTATCAGAAAAAGAAAGAAGAAATTCTCAAAGAACTGTAGAATAATGAATACCTGCTGATAGTCGATTAGCATATGAATAAAAAGTTTTTCTGTTTTTTTATTTTCTTAACTATATATTTTTTCATTAACCGATTAGAAGTACCAAAATAAAATTGCATTATGAAATAATATGAAAACACTGATAAAATCATTTTATTAGTGTTTTTTACTTTGATTTTCTTAATATGTAATATATTTGTATTTAATTAATGTAAACTGTATAATTAAAGTAGAAGTTGATATGGCAAAAGAGATTGATAAGAATTTATTGACAATATCATGCAATTGAAGAGAAAAATATTTTCTAAAATATAATAAGAAAGGAGTGGCTATTATGACAAATCCAAGGAATAAATTGGTTGTTGCTTTATTAATCCTCATTGCATTTATAACATCACATGGTTGTGCTGCTGAGGTTTCGGATATTGATAAAGCAAAAGAAACAGTCACACAATTTATGAACTTCACTTATACAATATCCGATTATACATCATTAGATCTTTCAGTTCCAGATGGGTTATATACATCAATAGAAGAATATGAACAACTTGCTGAATCTTATGCAACTCAAAGATTTATCGATAGAAATCTTTCGCATCGATTTCCATGGGGAATTAGAAAATCTGCAGCTAAAAATGAGTTTAATTTAAAAGTATCAAATATTATATTGGATCAAATCGAGCAGGATGAAGATGAAATTTACATGGATTATGAAATCACATTGCATTTGAGTTATCAAGACGGCAGTCAAGAAGAAGTTCTAAAAAGCGGAAAACTTCAACTACTAAAGGTTGATGACAAATGGAAAATCAATCACGAAAAATCG
>DAOUQP010000143.1 GCA_030625575.1 Eubacteriales bacterium
CTGCTCTTTTGATATCTTCTTGTTTAGAAACAGAAAAAACCATTTGAGATTTTCTGAATTCAATAAGACTTTTTACATAATCAAAAACATGTTTATTGTTCTTTTTATATGACCAGTCTATAAAATTCGTATGATTGTTGATGTTATATGAATTGTGATTTCCGTGCTTGCTTCTTAAAAATTCAGTACCAGCTTGAATAAACGGAATGCCGAAAGATAAAATAACCATACCAAGAGCCAATGCATTCATATTTTGTTTTTCTTCAAAACTGGCGTGGCGAAATGATTTTGAAAACTTATCCATTAGAATAAGATTGTCGTGACTCGAAATGTAATTAACTGTTTCAGAAGCATTAGAAGCAAATCCAACGATATTCTCACTAAATGCCACACTACCGAAGCAACCTGAATAAACATCATTTTTTTTGAAATGATTCGATCCTACAAATCCAGGTTTTTCAGTATCATTGCTTCCTTTGATAACATTTCTGAACTTATCGTTAAAAAACGCTATTCCCCCTCCATTTTGTTTCCCGAAGATGAATTGTTTTTCTTTAGAAAGACCAGATGTACCTCCAATCCAAGGTTCACCATAAAGCAATATATCAGGTCTTATTTTCTTTAGTTCTTTTTCAATAATTTTCATAGTATCGACATCATAAAGCGCCATTAAATCAAATCTAAATCCATCAACCTTATACGTCTCAAGCCAGAATTTTAAGGAATCGATAATAAATTTTCTTACAAATGGATTTTCAGTATCCATTTCACATCCGCAGCCCGACCCATTCGTAAATTTGTTTTTTTTATCTGATCTGTAAAACAGATTAGGCATCAATCTATTGAAATTAGATGTATCACTAAAATAAGTATGATTGTAGACAACATCTAAAACAACTCTTATGCCCGCTTCGTGAAGCGCCATTATCATTTCTTTAAACTCGTGAATCCTAACGCTTCCATCCTCCGGATCAGTTGCATATGACCCTTCTAAACTATTATACAGATAAGGATCGTACCCCCAATTATAATCATCCTTATTGTAATCATTCACTGTTATGAAATCATAAACAGGAAGAAGATGGACATGGGTGATGCCCAACTCTATCAAATGATCTATTCCGATTCTTTCTCCATTGCAGGAAAGCCCTTTTTCTTTAAAAGATAAATATTTCCCTTTATGCGAAATTTCCGCATTGTCGTCCATTGTAAAATCTTTTATATGCAATTCATACAAAATAGATTCCGTCGGTTTTAAAGGCGCAGGAACAACATGATCTATAAACCCGTCTGGATTCACTTTGGAAGCATCTATTATCATCCCTTTACCGCTGTTTGCATTTGTAGAATGAACATATGGATCTATCACTTCATAGTTATCATCCAACAGATACGTATAATACTGCCCTTCAAGATTTCTATCAGATTTATAACTCCATATACCTTCATCATTCTTCATCATTTTTTTTGTTTTTCTTCTGACATCATTATGAGAATCATATATGCATACTTTCACATCTTTTGAAGATGGAGACCACACTTTAAAAACAGTATGCTCTCCATCCAACTTGACTCCATAGGATTCATATAATATTTTATCGTTCAATTCATAATCTTTCATTTAAGCACATCTTTTCTATTCGAGTATTCTCTTGGTTCCCCATATTTCAGAAGCGTATCCCATAATAGTGTTATCGCTGGAAAATACCCCCGAATGAGCAATATTAATAATACTCATCTTCAACCAACGTTCTTTATCAAGATAATATTTTCCGATTCTTTCTTGAGCTTTCACATATGAATCAAAGTCTTTCAAAACAAAGTATTCATCGTTATGCACTATAGAATCATATATAATTTGAAACTCTTCAGTACTTTCTCCTAAAAACCCACTTATTAACTGATCTAGCACCAATTCAATTCTAGAATCATTTTCAATGATATCACGAGTATTATACTCATGACTTTCGTAGAGGTCGTAGATTTCTTCTTCTGTAAGACCAAATAAAACTATATTGTCATTTCCCACTTCTTCATAAATTTCAACATTCGCTCCATCAAGCGTCGCTATCGTTACTGCTCCGTTCATCATGAATTTCATATTTCCTGTACCGGAGGCTTCTTTTGTCGTTGTCGATATCTGTTCACTTACATCTGCCGCAGGTATACATTTTTCCGCTAACGAAACACTATAATTTTCTAAAAAAACAACTTTTATTTTATCCTTTATGCGGTTGTCGTTATTGATAATATCAGCAATAGTATTTATCAATTTAATCGTTTGTTTTGCAATATAATAACTCGGTGCAGCTTTGGCCGCAAAAATAAAAGTTCTCGGCACAAAATCTTCATCCGGATTTTCTAGCAATCTATTATATAGATACATAATGTGAAAAATATTCAACGTTTGTCTTTTATACTCATGCAGTCTTTTAGCATGAATATCGAATATAGATTTCGCATTAACTTTTATACCATTGTGTTTTAATATATAAGCCGCCAAGTCGTCTTTATTTTTTTGCTTCACTTCTTCTATTTCATCTTGGAATTCATCATCATCTATAAATCGCAACAAATCTATAAGACGCTGTGGATCCTTGATCCAAGAATCTCCAATATATTTGGTAATGACTTCTGACAATCTAGGATTGCTGTTAAGAAGCCATCTTCTATGTGTTATTCCATTTGTTTTATTGTTGAATCTTAAAGGAAAAATACTATAGAAATCTTTTAGTTCTTTATTCTTTAATATTTCAGTATGCAGTTTAGCAACTCCATTTATACTATGACTTCCAACTATCGCAAGATGAGCCATCCTTATTTCACCATGCCCAATAATAGCCATTTCGGTAATTTTATCTTGAGGCTTATTATATTTTTCATCGAGTTCTTTACAAAACCTTCTATTGATTTCTTCGATGATCATATATATTCTCGGCAGCAGCTCTTTAAACATGTCGACTTGCCACCTCTCTAGCGCTTCTGAAAGAATGGTGTGGTTCGTGTATGAACATGTTTTTACAGTAATCTCCCACGCTTCATCCCATTCTAGCTTTTCGATGTCTATAAGTATTCTCATCAGCTCTGCAATGGCCATGGATGGGTGAGTATCATTTATATGGATACTAATATAATTAAAAATTTTATCAATAGGCTTATTAAATTTCTTATAAGATCTGATTATTCCTTGGACACCTGCAGATACGAGAAAATACTCCTGTTTTAATCTCAATGTTTTACCTTCATCATATGAATCATTCGGATACAACACCTGTGAAATAGATTCTACATCATACTTTTTCTTAATAGCGTTCATATACTCGCTACGTGAATAATCTCTATAATCAGACTCCTTATCGATCACCTCGGCGCTCCACAGTCTTAGAGTGTTTACAACGTTGTTTTCGTATCCTACAACAGGTGTATCATACGGAACAGCCAGCACTGGCGATGTATTTTCTAAATAGTATTTACCATGCTTATTAGTCGTTACATTTCCATAATAATGCACTTCGACTGCTTTATCTGACTTTTTAATTTCCCAGACATTGCGATTATGTAGCCATCTATCTGGAAATTCCACTTGGTAACCACCGATAATCTTTTGCTCAAACAAGCCGTAATTATATCTGATTCCTTGGCCATGCCCAGGAATTGAAAGTGATGCCATGGAATCTAGAAAACACGCCGCAAGTCTTCCTAATCCTCCATTACCAAGCCCTTGATCTTTTTCGATGCTCGCTATATCATCAAGGTCAAATCCGAGTTCTTCCAGACCTTCTTCTACTACATCTTTGATACCTAAGCCTACTAAATTATTAAGCAAAAATCTTCCCGTTAAAAACTCTATCGAAAAATAAAAGACTTGCTTTACTTCTTTATCGTTGTATTTATCAATGGTATTAATCCAATCATAAGTCAAATACTCTCTGGTAAGGCACGCTAAAGCCTGATATTTATCCCACCTGGAGACTTCATCTATAGTTCTGCCGCTCTGTAATTTTAAATTTCTGAGATAATCAATTTTGAACTTGTTTCCCGAGAGAGTCATATCCCACCCCTAATCTAATAAATGTTTATATAATTCTTTATATTTCAACGCAGAATTCCTCCATGACAAATCCAGCTTCATCACTCTTTTAATCAGATTACGCCATTCTTCCTTATTCTCATAAATTTCAATTGCTCTCTTTATTGAAAATAACATTTCATGAGCATTATAATTATCAAAGCTAAAACCTGTACCTTCTTTTGTAAATTTATTATAAGGAACAACAGTATCTTTAAGTCCTCCGGTTTCTCTTACAATGGGAATCGTACCATATCTTTGCGAAATCATTTGACTTAGTCCACAAGGTTCAAATAAAGACGGCATTAAAAACATGTCTGCACCAGCATAGATTTGATGAGCTGTATCTTCATTGAACTCTATTCTTATAGCTAAATTGTCAAAATTATCACTATAATGTTTAAACATGTTTTCATATTTTTCATCACCGGTCCCAAGAACCACTAGTTGAATATCCATCGATAAAAGTTCTTCGATAATATGCTCTAGCAAATCTAAACCCTTTTGATCGGTCAATCTTGTTATCATCGCAATTAAAGGTCTATTCTTATTTTGCGTAAGTCCTAAAACTTCCTGAAGATGTTTTTTGTTGATATATTTATTTGATGAGTTCTTGAAAGAATAGTTTTTTATAATTCTTTTGTCTGTTTCAGGATTAAAGATTTCATAATCAATTCCATTTACTATTCCGCTTAGTTTATAACTATTCTCATTTATTAAATCATGAAGATTCTCTCCCAAATAAACTTCTCTTATCTCATTCGA
>DAOUQP010000088.1 GCA_030625575.1 Eubacteriales bacterium
ATCACAGGTTTAGGATTGAAAGAAGCTAAAGCAGTAGTTGACGGCGCACCAAATGCTGTTAAAGAAGGCGTTTCTAAAGAAGAAGCTGAAGAAGTTAAAGCTAAGTTAGAAGAAGCTGGAGCTGCAGTAGAAGTTAAGTAAATAAATAAAAGACCCCAGTGTGAACTGGGGTCTTTTAAAAAAGATAGAAATATTATTAATATTAAGTAATTTATGTTGACGCATCTGCGCATATGTGATATCATTTCATAATGCGAATAGTATGCGATTTTTATTTTTTTTGTAAACTTTTTTATAGTAAATTGATTAATTATTATAAAATTAATCTAATTTTGATAAGGGGTGAAGATGAATGCCACATCCTGTACAACTAGGTAGAACCGAAAGGATGAGCTTTTCCAAAGTTGATCAATTAATTCAATTACCAAACCTGATTGAAATCCAAAAAAAATCATATGAGTGGTTTTTAAAGGAAGGCCTAGCAGAAGCGTTTAACGACATTTCTCCTATTGAGGGTTACACCGGAAATTTGGTATTGGAATTTATTGATTATGAAATGGAAAAGGGACCAAAGTACGACATAGAGGAATGTAAAGAAAGAGATGTAACTTATTCGGTTCCTCTAAAAGTGAAAGTTCGATTTATTAATCGAGAATCTGGTGAAATAAAAGAACAGAAAGTTTTCATGGGTGATTTTCCACTTATGACTTTCAAAGGAACATTTATTATCAATGGTGCAGAACGTGTAATTGTAAGCCAGTTGGTACGTTCGCCAGGTCCGTATTATGGAATGAAGATCGACAAGAACGGAAACCGTTTATATTCAACTCAAGTAATTCCTAATAGAGGTGCTTGGTTGGAATATGAGACAGATTCAAATGATATTCTTTACGTTAGAATTGATAGAACAAGAAAAATCCCGTTGTCTGTTTTGATAAGAGCGATGGGGTACTCTACAAACCATGAAATTGTTTCGTTGTTTGGAGAAGATGAAAGATTGTATAAAACGTTGGAAAAAGATACTACGACTAACAGAGATGAGGCGTTGATTGAGATTTATAAACGTTTACGTCCGGGTGAACCGCCAACAATAGACAGCGCTACTACACTTTTGAGCAATCTGTTTTTTGATGAAAAAAGATATGATTTAGCAAGAGTTGGTAGATATAAGTACAATAAAAAGTTAGGTGTTTCTAATAGAATTGAAGGAGAAATAAGCGCTGAAGATATTATTAATCCTATCACTGGAGAAGTTCTTGCTGAAGCAGGGCAAAAAATCTCAAAAAAGAGAGCGCGCATAATTGAAAATGCTGGTGTTAAAGAAGTACTGATAAAATTAAAATCTGATAAAATTGTAAAAGTTATTGGAAATAATTTTGTTGACATCAATGGTTATGTAGCAGACCTCGGTGATATTGTCATTAATGAAAAAGTGTATTTTCCTGTATTGAAAAACATTCTAGAAACTTGTGAAACGCAGGAAGAAATTCTTGAGGAAATTGAAAAAAGAAAGAAAGAATTAATAGCTAAACATATTATAATTGATGATATTATGGCTTCTGTTAGTTATTTGTTGAATTTACCTTTTGAGGTCGGTAATATTGATGATATTGACCATTTAGGGAACAGAAGAATTCGTTCAGTAGGTGAACTTCTTCAGAATCAATTTAGAATTGGTCTTATGAGAATGGAAAGAGCTGTTAAAGAAAGAATGACTATACAGCAAGATTTAGAAACGATTACACCACAGGCTCTAATTAATATTAGACCAGTTACTGGAGCTATTAAAGAGTTTTTTGGAAGTTCTCAGTTATCTCAGTTTATGGATCAAACTAATCCATTAGCTGAACTTACACATAAAAGAAGATTGTCAGCATTGGGACCAGGTGGTTTGTCTCGTGAGAGAGCTGGATTTGAGGTTCGTGACGTGCATCATTCTCATTATGGAAGAATGTGTCCGATAGAGACACCTGAAGGCCCGAATATTGGATTGATTGGTTCGTTGAGTACTTATGCAAGAATTAACGAGTACGGTTTCATTGAATCACCATATAGATTGGTTGATCAAGAGACTGGCATTGTTACAGAAAATGTCGAGTATATAACTGCAGACATTGAAGAAAAGAGTGTCGTTGTACCAGCGAGTGAAAAATTAGATGAAAACAGTAGATTTGCCAATAAGGTAGTTATCGCTAGAAGACGTGCCGATATTAAAGAGTACGCAAGCAGTGAAGTTGAATATATGGAAATTTCTGCACAACAAATGGTGTCGGTTGCAACAGCGATGATTCCGTTTTTGGAAAATGATGATGCCAATAGAGCGCTTATGGGTTCTAACATGCAACGTCAGGCAGTTCCTTTGGTTAAGGCGAAAGCTCCTATTATAGGTACTGGAATGGAGCATAAGGCTGCAGAGGATTCTGGTGCAGTGCAAATTGCTGAAAGTAATGGAGTTGTTACTAAGGTAACAGCTGATGAAATCGTTATAAAGAGAGACGATAATTCAGGCAACGAACGTCATAAACTTTTGAAATTTAAACGTTCTAATCAAGGGACTTGTATTAATCAAAGGCCGTTGGTAAATAAAGGCGATCACGTGAAAACTGGTGAAATCATCGCTGATGGACCATCAACGGAAAATGGTGAAATTGCTTTAGGAACGAATTTGTTAATTGCTTTTATGACTTGGGAAGGCTATAACTATGAGGATGCGATGCTTCTTAGTGAAGAACTAGTTGAAAAAGATGTTCTTTCTTCAATTCATATTGAAAAATACGAATCTGAAGCTAGAGATACAAAACTTGGACCTGAAGAAATTACTAGAGAGCTTCCAAATGTAAGCGAAGAAGCTTTAAAAGATCTTGACGAAAGAGGAATTATTCGTATAGGTGCCGAGGTTAGTTCTGGAGATATCTTGGTAGGTAAAGTTACGCCAAAAGGTGAAACTGAATTGACTCCTGAAGAAAGACTTTTAAGAGCTATTTTTGGAGAAAAAGCTAGAGAAGTTAGAGATACATCATTAAAAGTACCGCATGGTGAAAATGGAATTATTGTAGATGTGAAAGTATTTACAAGAGCAAATGGAGACGAATTGTCACCTGGCGTTAATGAATTGGTAAGAGTTTACATTGCTAAGAAGAGAAAAATTAATGTAGGCGATAAAATGGCTGGACGTCATGGAAATAAGGGTGTTATTTCAAGAATATTGCCTAAGGAAGATATGCCTTTCTTAGAAGATGGTACACCTGTTCAAATAGTACTAAACCCATTGGGAGTTCCATCAAGGATGAATATTGGTCAGGTGTTGGAAATACATCTTGCCTTAGCAGCGAAAAAATTCAATTGGAAAATTGCTACTCCAGTATTTGATGGTGCAAAAGAAAATCAGATTATGGATTTATTAGAAGAAGCGGGATATCCAAGAAACGGAAAACTTGCATTAAGAGATGGAAGAACAGGAGAATTCTTTGATAATCCTGTTACCGTAGGATATATGTATATGCTTAAACTTCATCATTTAGTTGATGATAAACTTCATGCAAGAAGTACAGGACCTTATTCTCTCGTTACACAGCAACCTTTGGGCGGTAAAGCTCAGATGGGTGGTCAAAGATTTGGAGAGATGGAAGTTTGGGCTCTAGAGGCGTATGGAGCTGCTCATACTCTACAAGAGATTTTAACAGTTAAATCAGATGATATTGTAGGTCGAGTGAAAGCTTATGAAGCTATTGTCAAGGGAGAGAGTATTCCAGAACCAGGTATACCTGAATCCTTTAAAGTGTTAATTAAAGAGTTCCAATCTTTAGCGCTTGATGTGAAAATCATTAATGACGATGAAGGCGAAATTGAAATTAAAGAAGTTGATGCTGATGATGAATTTGTATCACTTAATAGTGAAAAAACTACGATTCCGACAGATGATTTCAATGTTGATAGTAAAGAGCAAGAAAAAGGTATCGAACAAAATTTTATTATTCATGAAGAAGAATAAAAAACCATGATGAAGGGAGAGAAAGCCCCTTGTTTGAATTTAATAATTTTGATTCTATAAAAATAGGGTTAGCATCACCAGATAAGATTAGACAATGGTCAAAAGGTGAAGTTAAGAAGCCTGAGACAATTAATTATCGTACGTTAAAACCTGAAAAAGAAGGTCTTTTCTGTGAGAAGATTTTTGGACCAACTAAGGACTGGGAATGCCATTGCGGAAAATATAAGCGCGTCAGATATAAAGGTGTTATATGTGACCGCTGTGGTGTAGAAGTAACAAAAGCGAAAGTTCGTCGTGAAAGAATGGGACATATAGAGCTTGCGGCACCAGTATCTCACATATGGTATTTCAAAGGTATACCGTCTAAAATGGGAATCCTTTTAGACATGTCACCTAGGTCTTTAGAAAAGATTTTATACTTTGCATCTTATGTAGTAACTGATGCAGGAGATACATCTTTATCATACAAACAGTTGTTGTCAGAAATGGAATATAACGAGTATAAAGATGTGTATGGTAATAAATTCAAAGCTCAAATGGGAGCGGAAGCGGTTAAAAAATTGTTGCAAGACATTGATCTTGTTCAATTATCTGCGGAACTAAGAGAAATTTTCAAAGAGAGTACAGGTCAAAAAAGAATTAAAACAATCAGAAGACTTGATGTCGTAGAGGCGTTCAGAAATTCGGAGAACAAACCAGAATGGATGATTTTAGATGTTGTTCCGGTTATTCCTCCAGATTTAAGACCAATGGTACAATTGGATGGAGGTCGTTTTGCAACTTCTGATTTAAATGACTTGTACAGAAGAGTTATTAATAGAAATAACCGATTAAAAAGATTACTTGATTTAGGCGCACCTGATATTATTGTGAGAAATGAAAAACGCATGCTTCAAGAAGCTGTAGATGCATTAGTAGACAATGGTAGAAGAGGTCGCCCTGTTACTGGACCGAGCAATAGGCCGCTGAAATCCTTATCAGATATGCTTAAAGGTAAGCAAGGAAGATTTAGACAGAATTTACTTGGTAAACGAGTTGATTATTCAGGACGTAGCGTTATTGTCGTTGGACCAGATTTGAAATTCTATCAATGTGGGTTGCCTAAAAAAATGGCCCTAGAGTTATTTAAACCTTTTGTTATGAAAGAATTGGTATCAGGAGGATATGCTCATAATATAAAATCTGCTAAGAGAATGGTGGACAAAGGAAGAGCTGAAGTCTGGGATATTGTTGAAGATGTAATAAAAGAACATCCGGTACTTCTTAATAGAGCTCCTACGTTGCACAGATTGGGAATACAAGCATTTGAACCAATCCTGGTTGAAGGAAAAGCTATTAAGCTGCATCCACTTGTGTGTACAGCTTACAATGCCGACTTTGACGGGGACCAAATGGCGGTTCACGTTCCATTATCTGTTGAAGCTCAAGCGGAAGCTAGATTTTTAATGCTTTCAGTGAATAACATTCTTGCTCCTAAGGATGGCAAACCGATAACTACTCCTACTCAGGACATGGTTTTAGGGGCGTATTATTTAACTGTAGAGATTGATGGGGAACCAGGAGTAGGAAAAGTTTTTAAGGACTATGAAGAAATGATTATTGCTTATGAAACTAAAGCTGTTGGTTTGCATTCTAAAGTAAAAGTAAGAATAAAGTTAAACAAAGATGATAATGGACAACTGGTGGAAAGTACAGTTGGAAGATTTATTTTCAATGAGAAAATCCCACAAGATTTAGGATTTGTTGATAGAAATGTTGATCCTTATGGATTGGAAGTCGATTTCTTATGCGATAAGAAAAGTTTAGAAAATATTATTGCACAATCATTTACAGTCAAAGGAAACACTATAACAGCTGAAACTTTAGATCATGTCAAGAATCTCGGATTCAAATTTTCTACTAAAGGTGCAATTACTATCAGTGTTTCTGATATGATTATTCCTCCTCAGAAGAAAGAAATTGTTGCTAAAGCTAGAATAAAAGTAGAAAAATATCAAAAAGCTTATCTTAGAGGTTTGATTTCTGATGAAGAACGTTATAATAGTGTAATTGCCACATGGACTCAAACTACTGAAGATGTTACTGATGCACTAATGGATAACCTTGATAGACTTAATAATGTGTTTATCATGGCAAGTTCGGGCGCGAGGGGTAGTAAGAACCAGATTCGTCAGTTGGCGGGTATGCGTGGTTTGATGGCTAATGCGGTTGGTAAGACCGTAGAAATACCTATTACATCAAACTTTAGAGAAGGTCTATCGGTACTGGAATACTTTATTTCAACAACAGGTGCTAGAAAAGGTTTAGCCGATACCGCTTTAAGAACAGCAGACTCAGGTTACCTAACTAGAAGACTGGTTGATGTTAGTCAAGATGTTATTGTAAGAGAGATAGATTGTGGAACGACTGATGGAGTTGTTGTCAAAGAATTTAGAGAAGACAAAAGTCTGATTGAAAAATTCACAGAACGTTTAGTTGGTCGATATCCTTCTGAGGAAGTATATCATCCGGAAACTGGAGAAATGATCTGTTCAAGAGATCAGATGATTTCTGAAAGCATTGCAAATAGTATTGATGCAGCAGGATATACTTCTTTAAAAGTGAGATCAGTATTAACTTGTGAACTTAAACATGGTGTTTGTGCCAAGTGCTATGGTAAGGATTTAGCAACAGGCAAATCGGTTAACGTCGGAGAGGCGGTAGGAATTATTGCTGCTCAATCGATTGGTGAGCCGGGTACTCAGTTGACAATGAGAACATTCCATACTGGTGGTGTAGCTGGTGCTGACATCACGCAAGGTCTACCGAGGGTAGAGGAATTGTTTGAAGCTAGAAAACCAAAAGGTCTTGCGGTAATTGCTGAAATAGCAGGAACTGTGTCTTTTAGAGAGACTCCTAAGAAAAAAGAAGTTGTGATTACTGGCAAAAATGGCGAAGAATTTAGTGCTCAAATTGTTTATGGCTCAATTTTAAGAGTTGATGAAGGAGATTTTGTTGAAGCTGGTGATATAATTACTGAAGGTTCGATAAATCCTCATGACATTATTAGAGTTGTAGGAATGGAAGGGGTACAAAATTATATTGTAAAAGAAGTTCAAAAAGTTTACAGACTTCAAGGCGTTGAAATTGATGATAAACATATTGAGATTATCATTAGACAGATGCTCTCTAAAACTAAAATAGATGAGTCTGGAGATACGACTTTATTACCGGGAACCATTGTGAGTTATCAGCAATTCATGAAAGTGAATAAAGAAGTGGAAGCTGGAGGCGGTTCACCTGCAACAGGATCAAGAGCCTTGCTGGGAATAACCAAAGCTTCGTTAGCCACTGATTCTTTCTTATCGGCAGCATCTTTCCAGGAGACTACAAGAGTCTTGACAGATGCAGCAATAAGAGGGAAAGAAGATAAACTTTTAGGATTGAAAGAGAACGTAATTATTGGTAAACTGATACCTGCGGGAACTGGAATTAAAAAGTACAAGAATATTGCCATTGACGTAGCTGAGGATATTGATTTAGACGAAGATATTATTTAGTATAAAATTATTGACAACGAAAATTTGTGGTGTTAAAATATTTGGTGTGCATATTGACGATACTTTTGGGAAAAAGAGGAGGATGATTATGCCTATCAGTGAATTAATGAAAGCTGAAAAGAAAAAAATTGGGATAAAACAATCAACTAGAGCGTTATTGGAAAATTCAGTTGAAAAAGTTTTTATCGCAGAAAATGCTGATCAACATGTTACTAGAAGAATTATAAACTTAGCTGCTGAAAAAGGAGTAGAGGTAATTTATGTTTCTACTATGCATGAGATAGGATTAGCTTGTAAGATTGACGTTGGTGCTGCGACAGCGGTAATAATAAAAGAATAAATTGAAAAGGAGGTGCATGGATGCCTACAATTAATCAACTAGTGAGAAACGGTAGAAGTAGTTCAACTGTAAAATCTAATTCTCCAGCTCTTCAAAGAACATTTAACTCATTAAAAAGAAAATCAGTTAATCAAAGTTCTCCACAAAAAAGAGGAGTGTGTACAGCTGTAAAGACTGTAACACCTAAAAAACCTAACTCTGCTTTGAGAAAGGTTGCAAGAGTGAGACTTACAAATGGTTTGGAAGTAACTGCTTACATTCCTGGTATAGGTCACAATCTGCAAGAACATAGTGTGGTACTTATTAGAGGTGGAAGAATCAAGGACTTACCGGGTGTAAGATATCATATCGTAAGAGGTGTTTTAGATACATCTGGTGTTCAAAATCGTAACCAAAGTAGATCGAAATATGGAGCAAAGAGACCTAAGCAAAAATAATTATTTGCCTCTCCTAAAAGGGAGAGGCAAATATAGGTTATCTACAGCACAACGACAATGAAAATTTGTCGAGTACCGATGAAAAAATATTTTTAAGGAGGGAAGTACAGTGCCTAGAAAAGGAAATGTACCAAAAAGAGAAGTGTTACCTGATCCGATATACGGAAACAAAGTGGTAACAAAGTTAATTAACAATATCATGCTAGATGGCAAAAAAGGAACTGCTCAGGCAATTGTGTATGGAGCGTTTGATATCATCAAAGAAAAAACAGGTAAAGATCCAGTTGAAGTATTTGAGGAAGCAATTAATAACATCATGCCTGTTTTAGAAGTTAAAGCAAGAAGAGTGGGTGGAGCTAACTATCAAGTACCTATTGAAGTTAGACCAGTTAGAAGACAAACTTTAGGCTTGAGATGGTTGACAACGTATACTCGTAAAAGAGGCGAGCGAACAATGGCCGAGAGATTAGCTAAAGAGATTATGGATGCAGCTAATAATATGGGAGCGTCAGTTAAGAAAAAAGAAGACACTCATAAAATGGCTGAAGCTAATAAAGCATTTGCACATTTTAGATGGTAATGAGCCATATATTAAATTTGT
>DAOUQP010000156.1 GCA_030625575.1 Eubacteriales bacterium
TTACCTCTTTTCCCCTACCTATAGCATTCTAATGCATTTTCAAATAATAGTCAAATATGAACCTCTCTGCACTTTAATTTTTTAAATTATGAAGTGAGGGTTTTTGTGTGTCAAATTTAAGTTCAGGCAATGATTAACACAAATAGGTAGACTTGGAAACCTCAATCCCCTTTGCTAAAAGCATTATGGATTGCTTTTTTTATTATAATATCGATTCCCTTCTGTTAAATTATACCACAAAAACAGCGAGAACACAAGTTCGTTTGATAAATTCATTTACTCGCTTAAATATTACATATTTTGAAATGAAGGTTTTCTTTTAAAATTTTAATAAGCATTCATTATCATACTCTTACAGCATGTCTACTTGACAACTACTCTCAACTAATATATCCTTATATTCAATTTAAATGAAAGGAAGGATAATAAAATGAGTACACATATACATACAGAAACTAAGCGCTGTTTGCAATGTAAAACCGCACCTTGCGAAAGCGGATGTCCTGTAAATACGCCAATAAAAGAAGCTATCAGACTCGCAAAAGAAAATAAACTATACGAAGCAGGAGAACTGCTGTTCAATAATAATCCTCTTTCAGTAATTACAGGTTTAATCTGCCCACATGAAGATTTTTGCGAAGGACATTGCGTATTTAACGCTAAAAACAATTCAATAAATATCGGCGCTATTGAACATTATATATCAGAGTATTATATTAACAAAATTTCATTCGAACCCAAAATTGACAAAACAAAAAAAGTTGCCATTGTAGGATCTGGTCCTGCTGGTTTGACTGTTGCAATTATTCTAGCACGCAAAGGCTACGATATTACCATCTTTGAATCACATGACAAGATTGGTGGAATACTACGATTTGGTATTCCTGAATTTCGTTTGCCTAAAAAAATCATAGATCGATATCAAGAACTACTATTTCAATTAGGAGTTAAAATTAGACCTAATACAATAGTAGGGCCAGTAATATCAATAAACGATTTATTTCGTGATAATTATAAAGCAGTATTCATCGCTACAGGAGTATGGAGGCCAAGAAAACTTGATGTAGAAGGCGAAAGCCTCGGTAATGTATTTTATGCCATTGATTATCTTAGAAATCCAGAAAATCATCACCTGGGTGAAAGGGTCAGTGTCATAGGTGGAGGTAATGTCGCATTGGATGTTGCTCGGACCGCTATCAGAAAAGGCGCCAAAGAAGTTGTATTGTTTTATCGCCGCTCAGAAAAAGATATGCCGTCTAGTCAACATGAAATAGATTACGCTAAAATGGATGGCGTTCAATTTGAATTCTATCGTGCACCAAAAAAAATAACTGATTCATGTGTTTATTTCATAAAAACGCAAGTAGATTCAGATAATAATTTAATTGAGATTCCAGGAACAGAAATCTGTTATGATGCAGATTCAGTTATTATTTCGGTCAGTCAAAAACCTCAAAGGAATATAGTTGATTCTTTGGAATCAAATGATCAGATAAAACTCAATAAATTCGGTCTTATTACGATCGACAATACTGGAAAAACCAGCATGGAAGGTGTATTTGCATCAGGCGATGTCGTTTCTGGTGCAAAAACCGTAGTAGAAGCAGTTGCTTCAGCCAAAATAGCTGCTAATACAATAGATGAATATGTAAAAAGCCAAGAATAATTCTTGGCTTTTTCTTTATCTACATTATAATATCAAAATCGATGGTTCTGTTATCAAGCGAAACTTTTTCCACTCTAATTTTCACTTCATCACCAATTCTATATATTTTGCTAGTCCTCGACCCAACAAGTTCGAGTTTTGCCTGGTCAAAATCATAATAATCATCGTCTAACTCTTCTAATCTCACTAATCCCTCAACAGTATTTTCAAGTTCGACGAAGAATCCGAAACCAGTTACAGAAGAAATCATACCAGTATACTCTTCACCTATTTTATCTTGCATATATTCAGCCATTTTTAAATCATCAACGTCTCTTTCGGCTTTTTCAGCAACTCTTTCAGTTTCAGAAGAATGTTTAGCAATATCAGGTAAAATTGCAACATAATGCTTTCTTCTAGAATCATTTATCTTTTGATTTAAATCTTCTTTAATAATCCTGTGTATTTGAAGATCTGGATAACGTCTAATCGGTGAAGTAAAATGAGAATAATATTCGGCAGCTAAACCGAAATGACCTTCTTCAACTTCAGAATACTTTGCCTGTCTTAAAGATCTAAGCATCAATTTGTTGATAATATGCTCTTCTTTCTTACCTTTGACATTTCCAATGAGTTCTTGAACTGCCTTCGGATGAACATTCTCCATATTACCCTTGATCTTATATCCAAAATTATAGATAAATTTATTAAACTCATCCAGCTTTTCCTGAGAAGGACTTTCATGAATTCTATAAAGAAAAGGCATCTCTATCCAAAAATAATGTTCAGCGACAGTCTCATTGGTTATCAACATGAATTCTTCGATAATGCGATTTGCAACTCTTCGTTGTCTTTTTCTAATCTCAATAGGCTTTCCGGTTTCATCTAAAATAATATACGACTCTGCAAAGTCGAAATCTATTGCACCTTTGACCTCTCTTCTTTTGTTCAATACTTCAGAAAGATCTTTCATATTGTAAATCAATTCTTTAATCTGGTCTAATTTTTCACTTGGTTCAATATCCTCAATATAATCTGATATTTCTGTGTAGTTCAAACGATAACTACTTTTTATTACCGATTCATAAATTTTATGATTCACAACATTTCCACTATTATCAATCTCCATATCGACCGACAAAGCAAATCTATCTACATCTGGGTTAAGAGAACACAGGCCATTTGAAAGTTCCTCAGGAAGCATAGGTATAACACGATCAATAAGATAAACCGATGTACCTCTATAAACTGCTTCTTTATCTAAAGGGCTATTCTCTTTTACATAATGACTTACATCAGCAATATGTACTCCTAATACAAAATTTCCATTTTCTAATTTTTTTAGCGAAATTGCATCATCAAGGTCTTTAGCATCGATACCATCAATTGTAATTACCAATTCATCTCGTAAATCAACTCTGTTTTTTGTTTCATCCTTATCTATTTCCTGGGGAATGTTTCTTGCTTCACTTAGAACCTTATTCGGAAAAACTTCTCTTAATTTATGTTGTTTTATAATTGAGAGTATATCAACCCCAACATCATCTTTATCTCCTAATATTTCAACTACTTTACCTTCAGGATTTCTTCTGCCGTCCGGCCATTTTGTAATCTGTACTACTACCTTCTGATTTGTTTTAGCCCCGCTAAAACTCTTTTTAGAGATGAAGATATCTCTTCTAATTCGCTGATCGTCAGGAGTCACAAAACCAAAACTTTGATTGATTTCCAAATTTCCTACAATCATCGTATTATTTCTTTTTACTATATGTTCAACCCTGCCCTCTTTCTTGCGAGAACCGTTTTTTGATTCTGTTACATAAACAAGAACTTCATCTCCGTTCATAGCACCCATAGTCGAACTGGCAGGTATAAAGACATCCTCAATTGTATTATCATCAGGAATTAAAAATCCAAATCCCTTTTGTGTAATCTGAATTTTTCCTCTAATAAAATTGAAAAGTTTCGGCGGTCCGTATTTTCCTTTTTTTGTCTTAACCAAATATCCATCGCTAGTAAAATCTTCTAATATGTCTCTCAAAATATTTAATTGAGATTTATCGATTCCCAACATTGCAGCAATCTCAATTTCAATAATTGGACGGTCTAATTTTTCTAATAGATCTAATATTTTCTCTCTTAATTCCATCCTAAAACCACCTTTCATACTTATTATACAAAAAAAACAGCTAACTGTCTTTAATCAGTTCCATCTAGGAAAACACTTGAAATATGAGTAAAATAAAATTTAAAAAAGACACTGTGAGCACAGTGTCTTCTATCAAAATATTTCTTTAATATTTAAATTATAATAATCCACCAAATTGAAGGAAAATCGGCGCGAATACCAATGCAACAATTGTCATCAACTTAATCAAGATATTCAATGACGGTCCAGAAGTATCCTTAAACGGATCACCTACAGTGTCTCCGACTACTGTAGCCATATGAGCCTCAGAACCTTTACCACCTAGGTTGCC
>DAOUQP010000207.1 GCA_030625575.1 Eubacteriales bacterium
CATTAATAATTTAAAAACATACATGATTATTTTTACAATCATATATGCAATTGCCTTTGCCATCAATATCATTGGAGCTTTATGGTATCCGGATTACAATTTATCGCCATTGAATCTTATAGCATCTATTGTTTTTACAATTGGGTTGGGATTAATAATTATTAAATTAATTTATTTCGATAAAACAAAATGGGTGTCAATTATACTTCACATAGGATTTTTAAGTGGTATTTTTAATTACTTCGCATATAGATATTTAGGATTAAGAAGTATTGGAACACCGTTGTATATATTTTTTATAAGTCCTTTTTTTGGATTCAATTATTTATTTGAAGTTAGATATGGTACGTTTTCAGCGATGGTGGCGATACTTTATGTAATTGCTTTGTTGTTGGTTTTACTATTGAATTTTATAAAAAATTTGAAACAAAAAGCCTTGTAAACAATCAGTGGAGTGGGATATAAATGAAAAAACAATAAAAGAACAGATACGAATACGACGAATGAAATTGTCATAATTTTAAACAGAAAATTTGTTTTGATAATTCGATTGTTAATCTATTATAGGGGAAAAAAATATGACTAAATTGGATTTGTTTCAACTGACGAGTAGTATTGCGTATGTAATAATTATTGGATTTCCAGTGATTATAATGAATGTAAAAGCTAGAGAGTGGGAAAAAGAATTCGGGAAGAATTTCAGACTTAGAATTCATAATGCCGTATTCAATGCTTTGATATTGTCTTCTATTCTTGTATTTGATTATATTAATTTGCTATCCGCTTATTTGTTATTTGTTTTACCACTAACTTTGATTATATTTAGTTATCAGATAAAAGAATATGAACCTTCATTCAATCTGATGGAAGTGCTTAAATCAAAAAAACGTTGGTTTGCATTATTGGTTGTATCTTTGATGATTATTCCAATACTGACTAACCTGATAGCCGATGAATTGTTGAAAGAACACGATTTGCTCACAAAAGAAATTATTTCAAATCCTGAAATCATTGATAGATATAATCTCTATAAATTAAAAGTTTATTATGATAAAAATGAAACATACTTTGATAGTTATGATGATGAATATTTATCAGTTCAACAAAAGGGAAGGACGCATATTGTATTGATAGACACGCAGGATTCACATAATGTATATTTTTCATATTATTTAGATAGAAGCCGTTGGAAGTTGGAAGGAATCTTTACAGATGAACGAAAAGAGTAATGCTCATTTGGAGCTAAATGATGAAGAGAAATTGATAGAAATCAACTCAAGCTATTATATCAAGAAATTTAATAAAATGAGGGATAAAAACACCAAATTCAGTTGGAATTGGGCTAGTTTCATATTCAATAATCTATGGTTCTTTTACAGAAAGATGTACTTTGTCGGTACAATCATAGTGAGTATTAATATTGGTTTGTTTTTTTTAGGTGATCCATGGGGATATGTATCAGATATAATTGCTGTTATTTCGGGTATTGGTGGGAACTATTTATATATGAAACATATCGAAAAAGAGATTGATAATACAAAAGATATGACTGATTTCGAGAAGGAAGAATTCATCAAAAACAAAGCAGGTACAAATATAATTGCACCAATATGTGCATTTGTTTTAATATTTATGGTGTTTGCAAAGATACATGGACTATATTGATTGTTTAAAGAAGTGATTTAATAGAGGGTGAAAATAAAAAGTGAGGGGTGAAAAGCATGAAAAAATCAATGGGATTAATAATATTAGTTACTATGATATTGATGACATCGGCATGCACTCAAGAATTGACTAATATTGAAAAGGCGCAAACGGCAGCGGAGAATTACCTTGGAATTATTTATACACTTGATGAT
>DAOUQP010000199.1 GCA_030625575.1 Eubacteriales bacterium
CACTCGCCCCAGCCCCATCTTGACGGCGTGCATACCGTATTCGGCCAGGTGATCGAAGGTATGGATGTAGTGAATGCTATACGCCAGGGCGACGTGATGAAACAGGTAAAGGTTGTTGAAGAGTAGGCAGGAACTTCCCTATATAGCTATAATAGATCGTTCACATTAAAATCGAGTGGATATTATAGTCACACTATAAATAACACTTTGGATATTTTATATACATATCCATTGCTTTTTTTTCTGTCTTACAGTAAGTTATAGCATAATCCTAATAGAATATTAACCTAATATTAGGATAGTGATATTATGCCTAAACTAAGCAAAAACCCAAACGGGTATTATAAAATCTCTATAAGCCCGGAGATTGTGCGATTATTCAACCTCCAAGAAGGTAAAAACTACGACTGGGAAAATATCAATGGCTTTCCTGCATTGAAGGAGCGCAGATAACTGGCAATTCGATATATACGGCTTACCAGGATTGCCACCACGAGACTTTTACCGCCCTGGCATAAACTACCTACCAATTCAATATAGAGCGTTTTAATAGAGAATATATAGTTTTGTTATCAAGGATTTTTAGGAGCCCCGCACCTTTGGTACATGGATCATCATTGGATTCAGTATGATTCAGTATGATTCAGTAAGATTCATATATCAATAAATCTATATTTGTATACAACAATACATTCATATGTAAAATTGGTGATGAAAATGGCTGAAATTGTAGAATATATTCCTGAACTAAAAGGAATAGATTTAGATATATTCCATAGTAACTTGTCTAGAGAAATTACTCCAGAGGAAATCAGGGAAGTTCGTAAATGGGCTTTAGGTTCTAGGTCATTAATAGAATAATATTTTTTATTCAATGTCACTTAAGAGTTATGAAAAACATCTTTTGAGCAAAGAGTGGCAGGATTCTGTTAAAGATTTTGATTGTTGTGGCGAAGCTGGCGGGAATCTCGTAAAATTGAATCAGTTTTTAAAAAACAATGCTATATCTTATAATCAAGATAATTTATCAAGAACCAACATATTTGTTGAAAATGGTAAATGCATAGCGTATTATAGTTTAGCTATGAATGCCATTAAAGAACCGAAAATTGATATAGAAGAAAAGTACGCGTTTTTAAAGAGTTATCCTGCAGTGTTTCTGACACGTTTTGCTATTGATAAAAGTTTTCAACAGACAGGTTTAGGGAAAGACATTCTTAATTCCATTATTAGAAATACTTATAAGGATAAAGAAACTGGAGCCAGATTTTTATTTTTAGATGCATATCCAGAATCGGTTTCTTGGTATCTTAACAATCCTCTTTTTGAAATTTTATATACTGCCTTATCAGAAAGGATAGAACATAGTTGCGAAGAAGAAATTATTATAAAATTAAATGAGCGGTTAAAGGGGGGTATTCCATAGAGTGTGAATTAACCCGAGATGAAAATTTAGATACCATTAAGAAAAATTGTAGTGAGATTTTAATGAAGCATGTCAATAAAATATTCGAAGAACTTGTACTTGACAACCCTATTTTAAAAGTATGTAATTCAAAAGTTAATTTTACTTTTGAAGACAATAGACCAAAAATAGAATTGAATGATTTTAATAGTCGAAAAAAATCACCACTCATTCGTGAATGGTTACAAAATAAAGAAAATATTTTAAATTTTGATATTACAATTCCAATATATGTTGACATAAATAAATATTACACTGCTATCTTTGGATAATAACTATTCATATTATACCATGTCTTATACGGTCATCTTTCATTCATTTAATGCTTAGCCATGACACACAGCATACCCCTCACGCTGGCAGCAAATGCCCTTCACATGCAAACCGGGATTACGCCCTATGTTCTGAACAATCTGGTTATACCGTTTAATCACGCTTTCATTGCTGGTTAGGTTCGTTATCTTATCCACATTACCCTTAATCATCTTCATCATCCTCAACGATATTGTAGGGTCCATACTCATGCTTTTTACAAAGGTCATCCATTGTGAAATCCAGATTACCCAATGCCGACAAGTCAGAAAATACTCCCATTTGACATATCGGTCATTTGGGAGTTTAGTAAATAATGGTATTCGGAAGTATTGAATATGAAGAGTATATTATTAATAATGAGGAATAACTATGGAATACGATATCAAGGTGCATACATGGTGGGAGCACAGGATAAGGAAAATAACAATAAGCTCGGGAGAAAATAAACTGGGTATA
>DAOUQP010000041.1 GCA_030625575.1 Eubacteriales bacterium
AATACCATACGCTCCAGCAAAAGCTCCCCATACGCTCATAACAAACATACCAGCTATCGCCGTACCAATGATTGTAAATAAATGCTTCATTTATACTTTCCCCCTTTTTAATAATTCCATTTATCTCGTTTGCCTGTTGAAATTTCTTATCATCAGCTTATATCAAACCTCAAAATAAAACTTCTAATGCACCCGGAACACATCCCAACATTTAAATTTCACAATTATAAATTTTAACGAATCAAGCAAAAAATCATAAGTCACAGTTTGTTTATAAAATTCAACAATGCCAAAACCATATGTCAACTCATTTTGTCAGTGTCAAATTTTTAATCAAATAGATATAAGTACATTTTAAACTGCGGTTTGAATTTTTCACCATATTCTCAAAAATTATTAACAGTATTATTAAAATATCTTGATATGAATAATGGCTAAGTAATTGATCGTTAATGAGATTTCAATTTGATTTACTCTCCGCAATAACAACTCGACTATTTATAACGCAATTACTGTGCCAACATAAAACAACGAAATATATGCATTTTCTGAATATTCCAATTTAATTTCAGGTAAATTCTATCAATACAATAACTTATATGCTTTTATCCTTGATACTTTTTCCCAACACGTATTTATCACTATACCACATTTTTAATATTAAATATCCTATAAGTCTTTATAAATGTAATTGCTAAATTTTTTCATTCATCAGGCCCAATCAACGGATTCCATTTTACCCATTTTTTGCGGTTTGTGATTTTTAACTTTAATTGCAATTTGCATATTGTGTTAATTATTTGTACACTATTTAATAATGAAATAAAAACACAACTATCTTATTTAAAATACTATAATCTATTAATTTGGAGGATTTTATATGATTAAGCTCGTAAAAGTGGCAATCCTAAATGGAATTCATGCTCGAACAGCTGCATTAATATGTAGTGCAGCCTCAAAATTGAATGAAGAATTCGGTACTCAAATCTACATCAGAAAGGATGGAGTTTCACCTGTTCCAGCTACAAATATGCTTGCCTTAAACTATCTAAAGATTCAAAACAAAGATACTATTTCAGTTATTGTCAATGGTGATAACGATCAGAAAGTTATGAATTTAATTGAACCATATTTCACATCAGACAAAATGTTTGAAATAAAAGACTACAAAAGTTTTGATTCCACTCTAGATAGAACCACCATTCAAAGCGAAAAAATCATTGAGACACTTCACAACGGTGTTCTTCTAATTGATATGAAATTTGAAGTGTTATTAATCAACGACGCTGCAAAATCTTTGATTTCACAAAGCAAAGAATCACTGATTGGTCAAAATATTTTTAACTCCTTTCCATCGGAAATAGTGAGTATCCTAACATCTAATGATGAGCACCAAGCTAAAAAAATCATTATTTACAATAAAACACTTTTAATAGATACCTACTTTGTGCTTCAGGAAGATATTTCAATTGGTAAAGTAGCAATTATTAAAGATATAACAACATCAGAACAACTTGCCGATCAATTAGATTCTACAAATAAAGTAAAAGACAGATTAGGTAATATTTTAAACAACATATCAGATGGTGTTTGTATGATTGATGAAAACGGTTTCGTAACCTATGTAAATCCATCCTTCGAAAAGATTTTCAATCAACAACCCGAAGAGTTTATCGGTAAGCGTATCAATAAAATAAACTTTCCAATTTTATACGAAGGATACCAGCAACAAATTCCTATTATCAATAACATAAAAATATTAGATAACTCTCAAAGAGCAATAGTTTCAATTTCACCAGTTATGATAGATGATACTTTCAAAGGATGCATAGCAAGTTTTATTTTATTAAACGATGCTAGGCAAATGGCTCGTCGCCTAAAACTTGCTGAGGAACAGATTCAAAAATTAGAAATCAAGCTGAAATTGAAAAATCCAATAGATCAAGCTTTTAAAATTATAATCGGAGAAAGCAAAGTCTTATATGAATCCCTGCGAATCGCTTCAAAAGTTGCAAAAAAGAAAGCTTCTGTAATGATTGTTGGAGAAAGTGGAACAGGAAAAGAGCTCTTTGCAAAAGCTATTCACGAGGCTAGCCCAAGATCTGGTCAACCATTTATAAAAGTAAACTGCGCTGCAATACCTGAAAATCTTTTAGAAAGTGTATTATTTGGACACAAAAAAGGTTCTTTTACTGGTGCTATAAAAGATCAAAAGGGGCAGTTTGAATTAGCAAATAGTGGAACACTCTTTTTAGATGAAATCGGTGAACTACCCTTAAATTTACAACCAAAAATTCTTAGAGTCTTACAAGATTTTGAAATAACTCCTATAGGTGATGCAAAGACGCATAAAGTAGATATCAGAATCATTGTTGCTACAAATAAAGATCTTGAGGTATCGGTGAAAAATGGTAATTTCCGCGAAGACCTCTATTATAGGTTAAATGTAATTCCTATTTATCTCCCTACATTAAGAGAAAGAACTGGTGACATTCCACTATTAGTGGATTTTCTTCTCAACAAAATTCAACTAGACGAAGACGGTGAAGCCAAAAAGATATCATCCGACGCCCTTGAAATACTTGAAGAGTATGATTGGCCTGGTAATATTCGCGAACTAGAAAATTTGCTTTTAAGATCTGTTATTTTAACTGATGGAGACATGATCTATCCAGAAATTTTACCTAAACACATTAAATCTAAAATACTAAAAACACCTTTAATAAATATGATTAATGGTGAACTTAACACTTATGAATCTTATGATCGCGAAATAATAAAACTAGCATTGATTCGCTATGGTAGTTTTAATAAGGCCGCAAAAGCATTGGGGCTCGCTCATAGAACAATATCACTAAAAGCAAAAAAATATGGATTGGTAAAAAAATAATTTCACTTATTATTTAAGCGATGTTTTATTAGACAATTCAACAACAATTTCTGCTAAAATGTAGCACCCTGTTGCTATATTTTAGCAAGGTATCACTACAATATCTCTTTAAATAGATTAGACTTACAAAACTGCAACTATCACATGATGTTTGCAGTTTTTTTTAGAATTCCTTTCAATTACAGTATTTAAGGAATTAAACTATAAACTATTTCAACTGAAAATTGAAATAATATAGGTTAATTCGCTAATTGGTATGAATTTTGCAATATAAGTAAATAGCTAGGAGGTGCGCTGTGCAATCAGGAATTGTTATTGTAAAAGGAATTGGAATTGGCGAAGTATTTATTATCTCTACCGATTCTTCAAATATTGAATATAACTCAGGCACTATTGAAGAGGAGCATTTAAAATCAACTAAGGCTATAGCCGATTTAATTGAAGAGCTTCAATCACTCAAAGAAAAGGCCTCTAATTCAGGCAATACAAAAATATTTGAGATTATGGAAGTTCATGAACTGCTTTTAAGTGATGAAGAACTTATAAATACAATTAAGGAGCATCTCGATAATGGATTAGATGCAATAGAATCTATTGAACAAACAACTCGACACTATGAAAATATTTTCTTGAACATGGAGGATTCTTACTTTCAAGAAAGAGCTGTCGATATAAGAGATCTTGGAAATCAACTTAAAAATAAATTGTTGGGTTCTAAAAAAAATGATATTGATCAAATTGAAAAAGAAATCATTCTTGTAGCTGATGAAATTCAACCTTCTATTATAGCCAATGCTGATCCCAAGTGGATAAAAGGCATTATCTCTAAACAAGGTAGCGAAACATCACACGCTGCTATTATGTGCAAAACAATTGGCATTCCGTTTATCAGCGGAATCGACGATTTAAGTGTATTGCAAATTGATGATTCCATTATAGTCGATGCACTAAACAATCAAATTCATATTAATCCAGATATCTCGACATTAAATAGATATAGAGATTTGATAAAAGAACTCGATGATTTAAAAGTTACAATGACTGAACTCTCTAATCAAAATATTTATATATCGGGGAATAGAATTCAAGTACAAGGAAACATAGCAGGACCAGACGATCTACGTTTTTTCTCTAATCAGAATTCAGATGGTGTTGGATTATATCGCACAGAATTTATCTTCTTGAAACGTGATAATTTCCCTAGCGAATCTGCTCAATTCGAAGCTTACAGTACTGTTGTCAAAGCATTTAACAAATCTCCCGTTACTTTAAGAACTATTGATATTGGTGGAGATAAAAATTTATCATATTTAGATTTAGGTATAGAACAAAACCCATTTCTAGGCTATCGTGCAATTCGTTTCTGTCTAGATGGTCCTTATGAAAACATTTTTAGAACTCAATTGAGAGCTATGCTAAGATGTATTGATTATGGAAAAGTTAAAATAATGTTTCCAATGATTACAACTGTTAGTGAATTAAAAAGAGCAAAAGAGATACTAAATGAAGAATGTGAGAATCTTCAAATCAACCCAAATAAGGAACAATTATCTGTCGGAATTATGGTAGAAGTTCCTTCAGTAGCTATTTGTGCGGAACTCTTCGCTCCTTATGTGGATTTTTTCAGCATAGGCACAAACGATTTAACTCAATACACTCTGGCTACCGACAGGATGAATCCAAAATTAAAAGAATTATATTCATATTTTAATCCTGCAGTATTAAAATTAGTGCAAAATATTATAAACGTTGGTAACGAAAACAACATCGAAGTTTCCATGTGTGGTGAAATGGCATCAAATACTTTGGCCATACCTCTTTTAACAGCAATGGGATTGAAATGTTTTTCAGTAAGTCCAACATTCATAAATAAAGTAAAATACATTTTGAATTCTATTAATGACATCAACCTTAGTGCATTGCTTGATGAAGTTTCACTTCAAGAAACATCTGGTGATGTAAAATATATTCTAGAACAATTTCAAGAGAAATATCTCTCTAAAAAAACACAATACTTATAAAGGACTGAGGAAACTATGGTAGTTAAAAAGGAACTTCATTTAAAACATAAAGGCGGTCTTCATGCTAGACCGGCTGGAAATCTCGTTAAAATTGCCAGTAAATTTGAAAGTAAGATCACTATTGAGTATAACGATAAACAAACAAGGGTCAAAAGCATGCTCAATATTATAACTCTAGGTATAAGAGAAAACACACCTTTTTATTTAATTGCAGAAGGCAATGATGCTGAGCAAGCACTACATGAAATGGAAACGTATTTATTAGGACTTGAATAATATACTCGAATCCTATAAAAATATTAATAAAATTATAAGGAGGAACACCATGAAAAAAATTATTAATAATGTAGACAACATCGTTGATGAAATGCTACAGGGAGCTGTAAAGGCATGCCCAACACTCGTTAAAAGAGCCGACGGATTTAATGTTTTAGTACGTAAAGATCAAAAAACTGATAAAGTTGCTTTAGTTAGTGGCGGCGGAAGTGGTCACGAACCTTCTCATGCTGGTTTTGTAGGCCTCGGAATGCTTGATGGCGCTATAGCTGGTGAAGTATTTACTTCTCCTACTCCAGATCAAGTATACGGAGCAATAAAAGCTGTAGATTGCGGAAAAGGTGTTCTTCTAGTTATCAAGAACTATTCTGGAGACATTATGAATTTCGAGATGGCTGCAGAAATGGCTACAGCTGAAGGTATCAATGTATCAAATGTTATAGTCAATGATGATGTGGCAGTTGAAGACAGTCTTTACACTACAGGACGTAGAGGCGTTGCAGGAACTATCTTTGTACATAAAATTGCAGGTGCTGCAGCTGAAAAAGGCTATCCACTTGAAAAGGTAACTGAAGTTGCTAATAAGGTTATTAAAAACGTAAGAACAATGGGGATGAGTTTGACATCATGTACAGTACCGGCAGCAGGTAAACCTGGTTTTGAAATTGGGGAAACTGAATTGGAAATGGGCTTGGGTATTCACGGCGAGCCTGGTACTCATCGTGAAGCAATAAAATCGGCAGATGAAATTACAACTTATTTACTAGATAAAATTTTAGCTGATATGTCTCTTGAAAACAATCAAGATGTTGCACTTATGGTCAATGGTCTTGGCGGAACTCCTCTTATGGAGCTATATATTTCTAATAATAAAGCAAATGATTATTTAGTAGAGAAAAATTTAAATATTTATAAAACTATATTAGGAAATTATATGACTTCATTAGAAATGGCAGGAATGTCAATTAGTGTTCTTAAATTAGATGACGAATTAAAAGAATTACTCGATGCGACAGCTAATACTCCCGCTTTCACACAATTTTAATTAATATTTCGACTGGAGGTACTAACTATGAAATCCACTGAATTACTTTTATTACTCAAAGATATCTCAAATACAATAATTGATAATAGTGAAATGTTAAATGATTTGGATCGAGCAATTGGAGATGCTGATCACGGAATAAATATGAGACGTGGATTTCTTCTAGTATTAGAAGATCTTGATAATTTAACAGATAAAGACATCGTCACTATCTTTAATAAGGTTGCAATGACACTTCTTTCAAAAATAGGCGGTGCATCTGGACCTTTATACGCAACAGCATTTATGAAATTTGCTCAAGTATGCAAAGGTAGAGATGAGATTGATTCCAATCTTTATACTGAGATGATTGGCTCTGCAATTGATGGAATGAAAATGCGAGGGAAATCAGATGCCGGTTGCAAAACAATCCTCGATTCGATGATTCCATATTATAAAACTCTTGAAACAGAGATAAAGAAAACAAATGTTTTTAAAGAGCTATCTCCTCTTGCTTTAAAATCATCTGAAGAAGGCGTTGAATACACAAAAACGATTATAGCAACTAAAGGCCGCCGCAAGTTACCTTGGTGAAAGAAGTATCGGCCATGCTGATCCAGGTGCAATGTCAAGCTATTTGATTTTCAAAGCAATTGACGATTTTATTAAATAGGAGGCAATTATGGTAGGGATTGTTTTAGTTTCACATAGTTCTAAGATCGCCGAGGGCATTATAGAGCTATGTTCTCAAATGGCACCAGATTATGACAAACTTATAAACTGCAGCGGTATTGAAGATGGACTAATTGGAACAGATACACTTAAAATTGTAGAAGGAATCAAAGAAGCTGATGATGGCGATGGTGTAATTATTATAATGGATATAGGTAGTTCAATAATTAGCACAGAAATGGCTCTTGATTTTCTCGATGAAGATCTTAGAAGTAGAACCTTGTTAGTAGACACACCAATTGTTGAAGGTGCGTTAAACGCTTCAATAGACGCATCTATTGGCGGTGACTTGCAAAGTGTAAAAGAGGCATGCGAGGGCGCGAAATCCTTAAACAAATTTTAGGAGGAACTATGGGGAAAATTTTATGTTTAGTACACGATTCAGCTGAAGATCTTGAGCTATGGTATCCTATATTAAGGTTACAAGAAGAAGGATATGTAATCGATCTTGCAGGTGAAACAAAGAATCACAAATACATCGGGAAGTACGGTGTTCCCTATACTTCAAATCTAACATATGACGAAGTTAATCCTGATGACTATTGCGGACTCTTGGTACCAGGTGGTTGGGCTCCAGATAAAATCCGCAGATTTGATTCAGTTTTAGAAATCGTCAGACATTTTGATAGGGCCAATAAAACCATAGGACAAATATGTCATGCGGGTTGGGTATTGATATCTGCTGATATTTTAAAAGGCAGAAATGTAACATCCACACCAGGAATAAAAGATGACATGAAAAATGCCGGTGCAAATTGGTTTGATGAGGAAGTTGTCATCGATAGAAATTTAGTTTCAGCAAGAAGACCTCCTGATTTACCAGCTTACATGAAGGCTTTCATAAAAGTATTAAACGACAAATAATTTACAAAGGCCTCGATCAATGCATCGGGGCCTTTATAATAATCTGTTTTTCTTTTTCTTCTTGTCCTACCTTAAATATCAAGTATCTTTTTTACCTGCTCTACGTCTTTGTCTCCTCTACCTGAAAGATTAACAATAATTATTTCTTCTTTAGATAAAGTTGGAGCAAACTTCATTACATAAGCAATAGCATGAGAACTTTCCAAAGCGGGAATAATTCCTTCAACTTGAGATAATTCAACAAAGGCATCTATGGCCTCTTTATCAGTAACAGCAGCATAGTTTGCTCGTCCACTCTCTTTGTAATACGAATGTTCAGGACCTACTCCAGGATAATCTAATCCAGCTGCAATTGAATGCACCGGCAAAGGATTTCCATCTTCATCTTGAAGATTCAAACATTTAAATCCATGAATAATTCCAGGCTTTCCTAGTGTCATCGTTGCTGCATGTTCCCCTGTATCAAGTCCTTTTCCAGCTGGTTCAACACCGATAATTTTCACCTTGTCCTCTTTATAAAACGGATGAAACAAACCTATGGCATTACTCCCTCCACCTACACAAGCAATCAGATAATCCGGCAATCTGCCCTCTTGCTCAATTATCTGCTCTTTGGCTTCAATGCCGATAACACTCTGAAACTCCCTGACCATTATCGGATACGGATGCGGTCCTACGACAGATCCAAGTAAATAATAAGTATTATCTTTATTCTCTACAAAATCTGCTAATGCAGCATCTACTGCATCTTTAAGCGTCCTTGTGCCCGTCTTTACAGAAACCACTTCGGCTCCCAGTAATTTCATTCTAAAAACATTCAGAGCTTGGCGAGATGTGTCTTTTTCACCCATATAAATGACGCAGTCGATATCAAACATAGCGCAAACTGTAGCCGTCGCTACACCGTGCTGACCAGCACCTGTTTCAGCAATGATTCTTTTTTTACCCATTCTCTTTGCAAGCAGCACTTGACCAATCGTATTATTTATTTTATGAGCTCCAGTATGATTTAAGTCTTCACGTTTTAAATAAATCTTAGCACCACCAAGCTTTTGCGTTAATCTCTCCGCATAGTACAGAGGATTTGGTCGCCCAGTATACTGTTTATTATAATACATCAACTCATCAATAAATGTTTGATCCTCGATATTCTTATAAAAATTAACTGCCACTTCTTCTAATATCTCTTTCAAAGGTTCTGGTACGAAAGTTCCTCCAAATTGTCCAAAATATTCTTTCCTTTTCATAATAATTCCTCCTTTAATTTATGCGTAGAGTAGAATAAGGGCATTAAAAAATCCCCTATTCATGTTAAACATGAATAGAGGACGTATATACGTGTTGCCACCTCTTGTTACTTATTAGAAAATAAGCATCTCTTTTTCAGATACGGGACGTTTATCCGATATCCTATCTCTATAACGGGAGAAACCCGGACAAACCTACTATTAGTTCAGATGTCACTCATAAGCCCATTCGATTATTTTTGAATCATCGGATTTCCATCATCACCGACTTTCTATACATTCGTTAAACAATCTACTATTCTTACTCAACGCTTTAAAAAATATATTTCACTCATCTTACAAGATTCACTTATAAAAGTCAACTGTTTTTTAAATAAATATTTTTACCGCTTAATTATTTTATTTCCATTTTCATCAACGGCTACAATCGATCCACGAAATCCAGATGGTGAATCAAGAAAAGATTCTCCTTCCATTCCCGCAAATGTAGGTCCATTTATTACAATCTTGTATTCTATACCAGCTTCAACAACCGCAATTTCTCCATGCACAAAAGCTTCAGTAAAGAATTCAAAGTCGTCATCTCCAGTATCTGGTTCTGATTTTGGATTAGGGCTTCCTAAAGCATTATTTCCTTCCATAATTTGATCTGTAGATGGTAAATATTTCGAACCAAACATTACAGATAAATCTTCAAAGACATAATAGACAGTTCCTGGCTTCGTTAGAGAAACAGTTATTTCTAAAGTGTTAGGATTACTAGTTGCAATATAATTACAAGTAATAAATTCAAACTCAATAACTTCTATTATATTTTCTTCTTCAGGTATATCTATATCATCAGGCTCAGGTCCCCATTCTGAATCCCACGGAATTCCTGAATCTGGATGCCATGCTCCTTCTGGTTCTGGTCCCCATTCTAAATCCCAAGGCATTCCAACTTCCCATGTATCTGCAGTATGATATATCTCTTCAGTGTCAATAATTATCTCTGTTTCTTCTGGTTCTTCTGGTTCTTCCAGCACATTTTCTTCTTCATAAGGTAAATTTAAATCATCAGGCTCGGGTCCCCATTCTGGATTCCACGGAATTCCTGAATCTGGATGCCATGCTCCTTCTGGTTCTGGTCCCCATTCCAAGTCCCAAGGCATTCCTTCTTCCCAAGTATCTACGGTATGATATATTTCTTCAGTGTCAATAATTAAATTTGTCTCTTCATTATTTATTATTACTTTATTTATATTATTATTTGTATAAGCATTCTCAACTCGCACATTAATATGCACTTCTTCTGCATTTACTTCAACATTAAGAATATTTCCATCTCCAGCTATTTCCGTTTTCTTAGCATGCTCATTAATAATCATATTTTCAATATTAGTTTTCTCAGATGTAATAACATTAGTGGTTCCTTTTACTTCTACTTCTTTAAATGTTCCTATTAAGTTTATACTTGTATTTTCTTCTTTTGGTTCAATAGAAATTTTAGAAAATGAATCTCCTTCTAAAATTGCACTTGATTGAACTGTAATCCTGTCAATTTCCGATTCCTTATCAACCACTATTCTAACTGGTTTTTGCGGCTTATATACAAGAGTATGTTTCGACTTTGTCCTCTTAAACCTTATTGAATTTTCTCCACCACCATAAATATACACGGTATTTGAAATATTCAAATCGATAAGTTCAACATCACCTTCGCCAATTTCTTCTGCTAGGATTAGATCACCTGTAATATTTATATTTTGTAGTGTTACTCCGTCGACTTCAATATAAAGATTTCCTTTAAACTCTTTTGTCTCATCTACATTACCATATACTCCAGCTTCATCAATAATAAATTCACCTGAAGTAATTTCTTTAAATTTCTCTGATAGAGACAAAGATTCCTCCTTTGCACACCCCAATGCAAATACAAGAATTGATATTAACATCATCAAACATACTACTTTTCTACTCATAAATCCCCCTTTAAAATATATTAGTGATAATTTATTTATCGGATTTCAATCCTGCACCACATAAAGGAATCAAGACCTTTCCTTTTATAGGATTGTCTTTTATATAATCGAAATATCCTGCAAATGTTGCAGCTGTAGTCGCTTCAACATAAAACCCTTTTTCAGCTAATCTTTGCCTAGCATTGCTGATCTCTTTTTCAGGTGCTGTAATTACAATACCACCAGTCTCTCTAATAGCACTCAATATTTGTTTTCCTCTTAGAGGATTTGCGATAGCAATGCCTTCAGCCTTAGTTTCAATACTGACAACAGCTTTTGTGTCAGTTTCTTCCTTGATAAAAGCTTCATAAATCGGCGCACATCCCTCTGCTTGCACAGCGATAAATCTAGGCAATTTGTCAATCCAACCCAAATCCAACATCTCCCTAAATCCATAATAAGCTCCAAGTAGAAGAGTACCGTTACCTACAGGTACAACAATTGTTTCAGGAAGATCACCATTTAATTGTTCAAGAACTTCATAAGCATAAGTTTTAGTACCTTCATAAAAGAAAGGATTATAGACATGGCTAGCATAAAATGCCTTACCTTTTAAAACTGCATCTAGCGCTGCCCTAGCAGTATCTTCACGTGTGCCAGGAACTAAATTGACCTTGGCGCCATGAGAAGATATCATTTTGATTTTCTTAGCCGATGTACCTTCAGGAACATAAATTTCACATTCAATGCCAGCCCTCTTTGCATAAGCAGCTATTGCATTACCTGCATTACCACTACTATCTTGAATTACTTTCTTAACTCCTAGTTCTTTAGCTTTTGCAATAAGCACTGCAGCCCCTCTATCTTTAAAAGAAAGCGTAGGCATCATATAGTCCATTTTTACCAATAGATTTGGATTGTTATTGTCATATGGAACAATGCCTGTCATTCCTTCCCCCATTGTAATGTCTTTCCAGAGAGAAAAATTCGAATCGAATGGCATTGATTTTATATATCTAAATAAACTCCACTCATTTTTGTTAATTTCTTCTTTTAAAAAACTTAAGGTTCTATCCTCAATATTCAACATTCCACCGCAAGTGCATCTAAGCACCCTTTTCTTTGGATCATACTTCTTTCCACAATCATTACACTGATATTTAATTCCCATACTTATGCCTCCTTAGCAGTTAATGCAATAACATCTATTTCAATTTTAAATCCATTTTTTTCTTCATCATCATTATATTTTATAAATCCTAACAATAGTTATTTTTTGGTTTTTATATTATAATTAGAACAATAAACTTATGGAGGTATAATAATGAAATTGTTGAAAGGATTATTTAAATTTATTCTGGGTTTAGTCATTATCGCTGTAATTTTAGCAGGTGCTACATATTACTTAATTAGTTCTCCTAAAACAGTTGTTGAAACAAATTGGACCCAAGAAGATTTTCAGTCATATATAGACAAAGGTGGTATCGATTTCGATGATTCTCATGCATCCGTAGAGGATTTCTTTGCCAATAATTTAGTGACTTATGGTGAAGTTGCTGTAAATACTACTGTTACCAACGAAGAATTAACTGCTATTGCAAATATGTCTATCAATGAAAATTCGGTAATGAAAGATATTAATATCAAATGTCACGATAACAACGAGATTGAAATATCGGCAGTTGTTGGTGATTTGACCCCATTAATCGCCCAATTTCCAATTCTAAAGCAATTTGAAATCGGATTAAAACTTATTCAAAATAAACCAATATATATGTATTCCACATTATATTATGATAAATCAACTGGTTTGTTTGATGGTGTAACTCAGCAACTATATATAGGCAAAGTCAAAATTCCTATTGAAAAAGCCAATGATAATTTAAGGCCCGGCGGAACAGCTATAAATAACGCAATTAAACAACTGGAAGGTTTTTCAGTTAATGAATTTGAAGTTAGTAGTGAAGGCTTTAAATTCGACGGAACAATACCTGAAAAAATCGAGTCCGCAGGAACTCTCTTAAATAATTAGATGCATTTTTTAGGATAATTTTTTATAATCATTCTTTTTTAGCAACGTTTCAGGAATATGTTTTACATACTCAATCTCTCTAGGAATGCTCCATTTAGGGAGATTTTTTTCGCATATATTCATTACTTTTTTAGTCGTTCGTTTTTTACCTAGTTTATTTTCTAGCACTATATAAGCTTTTAAATATGGAATGCTCTCCTTTTCCATTTCAACGACGCAAGAATTAACGACATTTTCAATAGAATTTATACATGATTCTACTTTTAATGGATACACTTCATGACCCAATATTTTGATCATTCTTTTAATCCTGTCTATAAAAAATATGTAACCTTCATCATCCATATATCCAATATCACTTGTTAACAACCATTTAACACCATTTTCAACTCTAACATTATTGCTTTCTTCGCTAAAGTATCCCAACATTATGGTATCAGATTGTATACATATTTCGCCGATTGTATTATTTTCTAATTTTTCACCCGTATGAATATCGACAATCTTTACTTCAACACCTTCATACGGAATACCTACGCTTCCAGGTTTAAATTTATTTTCCGGCATTAAAGTGCATGCTCCAACGCACTCTGACAATCCATATCCTTCTCTTAGTTGTACTTTAGATTTTTTTTCGACGAGCACATGATTTACCTTTTGCAATACTGTTTCGCTCAATTTGGATCCACCGCAATATAACCCTTTGAAAAAGCTTAAATCGATTTCTTCGTTTTTTAATAAATCCGCCATTTTTGAATACAACATAGGAATTCCCAACATATAATCAGGTTTCTTTTTAATAATTGCATTTTTAAAAAGTTTCTCATTAAAATACGGCAACAAAACTACAGTAGAACTCTCAAAAAATGTCGTATGAATACAATTAACAAGCCCATACCCATGAAATACAGGTAAAATCGCAAGCATCTTATCACTTTCATCACTCTTTATTCGATATGTACTTGTTTGATAAGCAGAGGTATTCATATTCTTGCTCGATAAACAAACCCCTTTTATATTTCCAGTAGTCCCTCCTGTAAATAAAATTGTCGCTGTATCATTATAATCTGTGTGTATATCCACAGTATTTATGCCGAGATTATTATCGTTGTAATAGACTGTATTATCATCAAATTTTATTTTTGAGTTATAATATTTTTCTTTGATTTTATATACCATTTGATATTTCCTTGGTAAATTTTCACTTGCTTTTACAATTATATATTTAGATGAAATATTATTTTCTTTAAATAATTTTAATTTTTCATACATGCCGTCTAACAAAAATATCGCCTTTGGTTGCATTTTTAACAATATATCCTTGTTTTCGTTAACCGGCATATTTGGGTGAATAAAATTAGAAATTCCGCCGATCTTATTTATTGCATAGTATAACACTAAAGCTCTTGGGATATTAGGTAGATACAGCGATACAATATCGCCCTTATTAATCCCTATGTTCTTTAAATACCTAGCACACCTATCGATATCTTCTAAAAAATCAATATATGTTCTTGTATAGTCTAAAAAATCATATGCAATGCCTTCTTTGTTGTTTAAGGCATTCTCTCTAATTACTTCATAAATTGTCTTTTCTATATTCATAATTACTCCAATAAACTAGGGTTTTCCATATATTTTTTAAAATCATCCAAAGCCTTTGCCATATAAATACCATCAACGATTCTTTCATCGATTGTGAAGTTGATATTGACGACATCAGTAATTTTAGCATTCCCTTTGTCATCAATAATATAATCCTTTTGAATCATTCCAAGGGCAGCAAATAGTGATGTCGTTCCCCATTCATACATATGATGAAACGGTGCATCGATTCCTATGCTTCCGACATTGGTAACATACGCACTGACAAACAGAGGGTTATCGTCTATAAAATTTTTCGATAACAATCCGAAATGGTCCATTCTTCTAATAATAAAAAAGATAAACGAAGTTATAAATTTTGGTAATTTGGTCAGAGTATCAATTGTTTTATCAGCATTAAACGAATCACCATTTTTAACAACATCCACTTTTTCCTGTACTTTTCTTTTCACATCATAAATATTATCTTTTTCATCAAAATATACTTTGACACTTATTTCATCCGCTTTTTCATCTAATTTACTTTTAGCCATAAACCCTATAACAAGTTCATTCCTTTGGTATACTCTTTTTCCAACCACGAATCTGTTAAATGCTGGTTTTTCAATACCCAGTTTTAATAACGCAGCAATAAATATATGAAATATTTTAATGTCGTTTTCTTCAGAATATTTCATTGTTTCAGTCAAATCGATTTTTTGACTGAAATATATAGAAGCATCCATTCTTTTTCTCATTATAAACGGAAAAAACTTAATATATGTAGGTAAGTCATTAACAACTTTTCCATCCGCTCTATTATAAATCCCCATGAAATTCCCCCTAATTTTTCAAATGCATTATATAATATTTAATTCAATTTATTGATATTGCTAAGTAATTCTTCCGGATCTAAACGGACTGTATAATCTACATCGTAATGAGCAAATTCTATAACTCCATCTTGATTAATTAGAAATGTTGCAGGAATCGGCAATTCATGATTATTATTACCTTGACTGTTCTTAAGATCTATTCCGCCTAATCTATACAATATCCTAAGTCCTAGATTTAGTTTAAAAACCAATTTCATTTTTTTAGCCAATATATTGTTCGTATCCGATAAAATAGTAAAACTTAGGTTTTTTCTCTTTGAGAAACTCATACTATCATCTGGAAGCTCTGGAGATACTGCTACTAAACTATAAGAATACTCCTTGAATTTTTCAACATAATCTGCATAAAAAGATAACTCCAAATTACAATACGGGCACCATGAACCTCTATAAAACTTAAGAATAATTGGTCCACATTTAAGAAGGTCGTATATGGATACATCTTCATTCAACGCATTCTTCAAAACTATATTCGGCACCTTATCTCCGACCTTAAGTGCTCTCTCTACAATTCCTGACTTTATTAGCTTTTCAGTAAATATAGAAAAATATTTTATAACAACCTTAGGATATTTCATTTTTTCTTTATTCAGCTCTTCTAATAAACCCATGCGTCCTCCTATTATTTATTATAATCCATCGTAATATCTCCTCTTTAAGATCTACAAGTAGATTAATCAAAATGGTATCTCATCATCATAATCACAAATATGTTCTTTACTAACAATCTCTTCTTCTTCTGGAATCCCAAAAGGTACACCCGAATCAGTAAATCCAGCAACATGCTCTAGCCCATATATACTTGCAATATATTTTTCATACTCTTCTTCAGTCCATATATCATCACTTTTACGCTTCTTATTTTTCTTGTTTCTCTTCTTTTTACTCATTCATTTCTCCATCTTCACTTTATTAAACCAAGCATACATGATATTAATTTTTCATTATAAATATTATTTCAACATAAATTTGGCTTATAGAATTTATATATTTTAGGGTTCTCCTTTGTTGGCTAAAATAGTAATTGTTAAAAAAGAGACGACAATAATCATCTCCATTACCATAAACCTACATATGTGCTCATGGGGTCGAAAACCTATATTAAATCTCGATGTAGCTTGCTACCGTATAGTACCCTCATAATTATCACCGTTTTATCAATTTCATTTACAATATAAAAAATAATATAATTATTTACAATCAATTTTCGGTAATTCTTTTGATTAAGCAACTCATCTCTAACTTTACCTCCTGAAAAAGGAAATATACTCAATCGCATAATGTCATGCTCAAATTTATCCATCAAACTTACTGCGGCATCATTATTATGGATTTTCCTTGAAATATAACTGTATATTTTATCTAGGTCTTCATATGCAATAAGAGTAAGTTTGACTTCATATTTATCTTCTATCATATTTCTTCCTTAATGTTTTCAATGACTCTTCGGCGTCTAGCATATTCTTACCATAGCCTACCTGCTCTTCCGCTACTTTTAACTCACTATATAATTCAATCTGAGCTAAAGTTTTTTCATAAGCTTCGATACTCATAATAACCATATCTCCATACCCATTCTTTGTAATGAATATTGGCTCATCTGAATCATGACATAGGTTTGAAATTTCAGTAGTGTTTCTCAAATCCTTTATTGGTCTAATCTGTGGCATATCGCACCTCCTATAACATTATTATAGCATAATTATGTTGCGATTTACAGCGGATGAATGTCTGTAAAATTCAGCTTATAGGATTCATTTATGGTACGGTTCTCCTTTATTGACTAAAATGATAATTGGTTAAAAAAGAGACGACAATAATCGAGGCCACTGAAAAACGGAGCATTATTTGATGCTATATATAACAATAAAACAAAATCACAACATATTTGAGTGAAAAATCATAATATGTTGTGATTTTTGCATGCTAGAGTTAATATTCTACTTCTTTTACATTTGATAAT
>DAOUQP010000020.1 GCA_030625575.1 Eubacteriales bacterium
TTATTATCTTTAATCAACTATTCTACTCTAGAGTATTTACCTAGGAATAAAATTGTATCGGTTTCTTCATCGCTTATAATAAATAAGAATGGTCTATCGGCAATGAATTCGATTGGATCTGCTGGCATGGAAGTTAATGTCATTTCAACAACAGTAACCGCAGCAGCTTCCGATCCCTTTTCATTGACTTCTATGACTGCCTTATGAAGGACTCTGCTTATGAAAATATCTTCTCTTATCTTGTCGAAGTTGGCAAATTCATCAAATGCACTTGCCATACCAAGAGAAATCAACGAATCGTTAAGGTTTTTTATACCGTATTCAAGTTTGAATTTTGGAATCTGAAGATTGACATCATTAGTAATCATCACATTTTCTTTTATATCATCAAACTTATCAATATCGAATTTTTGAATAAAGCTATTGATATTAGTATCTTCGTTAGGAAGAACTACATACATGGCCATTTTTTCCTGTCCATAAGGAAGTCTGACCGCCTTATAATCAGCATTTTCTGTGTAGGCCACTTCTCCCTTGCGATACATCATTTCTATAGATTCTTTTTCATCAGCAATATTAGTGAAATCAGTCGAATAGGTATTTAATTCATTAAATTCATCTGTCCATTCACCTTTAAAGTAAATGGCATTGATCAAGTACATAATTACATCAGGATCTATCGGTGGTTCAAGCATCTTTTCAATTTTTCCTTTTGTGGAATCATTAATCCAGTTATTTATCGTATCCACGCTCTTATCGTCTGAGAAATCCAGCGCATCGACCTTTGCATCATAGAATTCTTTATTTACATTGATGAATTCTTCTTTTATAACTTCTCCCTCTCTGTACCAAATGGAGTTGCTGATCAGCAATTCAACCTCTTTGTCAGCTTGTATAAGATAATTCATTAAATTCTTGTAAGTACTATTGACAGTTTCAATATCGATTCCTGAATACCCTAAGGCACTTTCCATATCTTCTTTTGTCTGTTCAAGAGCACCATTGTATGTCATGGAAAGAGCAGTCGATATGCTTAGTGGAGAAATGAAAATATTGTCATCTAAATCCTCATTGTTGAGCGCTTTAAAAATATCGATTGCAAAATCAGCATTAGCATCGATGACCCTTTGATCAATTGCTTCAATATCAACGGGTTTATCAACATCGTCATTAGTCTCATCCATATCCAAAGTACATCCAGTTGATGCCACCATGAATATCAATGCTATTAGAATTATTTTAGACTTTAACATAAAATCACCTTCCTTTAAATTAGACGGTTTATTTAAATAATTAGTTCCTTTGTATTTATAAAAATACATTGTAATTCAATTTTGTTTCTCATATTTTATATATTTTCCTAACTTGTTTTATTTTTAAAAGAAGTTTTTTTCATCAATTCCAAGTAGAAAAAAAACATTCCTAATAACATACCTAAATAAATAGTAAAAAATCTCCATGCAAAAGTAAGAGAAACTATATCTGATTTATTTACAAAGTTAGAAAAAATAAGTGTAAATCCTCCTTCAGCAATACCAGTTGCTCCAGGGGTCGGTGCAAAATATGTTATAAATAAAATTATAATTTGCAACGATATTATAGTTAGTGGTGAAATATCATATCCCAATTCTTTTAGAAAAATTATTACAAATGAGAATAAAGAAATAAAGAATAATATTGTAAATATAATTGATAAAAAAATATATTTCTTATTTCCATTTAAATAGGTTTTAAAAGATTTTGAAAAATTATTTATTTCTTTAAAAATTTTCTTTCGTATTTTTTTTGATTTTTTTAAAGATAGTATATTTCTCATTACAAACAAATTTAGTATTATATATACAATTTTTTTTATGATTTTAGGATTGTATGCAGCTTTATAGATAAAATAAGCAGTTGTTACATAAAAAAATATTAATGTAAGTGCTAAAAGCACCGAACCATTACTTGTAAATAAATTTAATAAATTTCTATTGAAAAATATAACAATTGGTGTGCATATAAGAAAAAACATCATTGACAAAATTGTTCTAATTGTTGTGGAAGCTATTGCGTTTACAACTGAAACTCCTCTTTTGTTCAAAAAATATATTTGAGCGAACCCACCACCTCCTGCAGATGGAGTGATATTCGAAATGAAAATATTTATAAACACTAATTTAAATATGTATTTTATATCAATAAAAATATCAAGTGTTTTCAAAATATAGAATAACCTCAGCACATTGAAGCTAAAATATAAGAGCAATAATATCGCTATTTGAATCATAGCATTGTAAGAAAACATTTTCATATTAATAAAAGATGTATTATCAGCAAAAATGTGATACACAAAAAGTAATGACAAAAAAGAAGTTGCTACAAATACAATGGTTAATATTGAATATGAAATCATTTTTGATGAAAGTATGTTTTTATCATTTAATTCATCTTTCAATTTATTGAGATTAGGATCTGTTTTAGACATCGGAATGCTCCTCAATTTGGCATTTTACATAACATAAATATGCAAATCATTTATTTCACTTCTCCAAATATTATAATATTCTTATATTATACCCGCTTTTCCAAGAACTTTTCAAATTTCGACATCCTTATTCTGTTACTCACGTTCTTTAACCAACCTCTTAATCCTTTTTAATTGAATTTCATCTATACTTTCAATTTTCGATTTGAAAATTTCTAGTCATGTTAGTTTATTTAAATGCATTTTTCAATCAGATCTAGAATTACAAGTCTTTCGCTTACAAGTAATCGAGTTATTGTCACCGATTTTTCACGTTGCTTTTCTAGTATCCATAATACCTCCTTTTTTTTAATATTATGCAATTCCATACTCATATTGAAAAATACTGAGCTTTTAATAGCTCAGTATTTCTGCGAAAAAATTTATTCCAATATTCCATAGTTTAGTAGAAGCATAGGTTGAGCCTCATGAAATAATCAATTGGGACTTTACTTAGATAGTAAATATGAATAGATAACTTATTACAATTACAAATCCCATTAAAAATACTGAGAAAGTAATACTTGATAGTTTTATGTTATAATTTCCAACAATATGCTTCAACCTTTGATTTTTTACCTCGTTCGTTTCAATGATTTTTTCTTTCCCCTCTACTAATTTATTTTTGATATTTTCCTTCTCGCTGATATATTTTTCTTTTGCCAATGTACTTGTCTTAATAATTTTTCCATTTATATCTGTATTCATTTTTTTTGAATCAACTACAACAATCATTTTATCCCATTCTAATTTTGGCAAAATCACTTTATCGATATTTCCAATGAATGTTGATATTTTTATAATAATGTTTACAATATTTATCAACAACACATCCATAAACTTGAAAAATATAGAAAATCCTTTAAAAGCACTGGTAAACAAGGGGTAGTAAAGATCTTTTTCAAGACCAAACCAATTGTACGAAGGATTCAAAAAAATCAACTGATCATCTTTTTTAATAATTAAAACTCTTCTCACTATAAATAGATAAATAAATCCACCAAACAGAAGGATAATAACACTCGAAATCAAAGCTTCATAAGTAAAGAATTTTATGTCTACAGGGATATTATAAGATAATATTTTTCCTGAGCTTCCTAAAACTCTAACAATAGAATTCGGGAATATTCCAATAAAAACTATTATGACCGATAAAATCATCAGTGGAAGCTGAGCACGTTTTTTTAACCGATTTTTATACTGACCATAATAATTCTTGTTTTCATCGATGAATATAGCCACAAATAATTTCAGCATATATGCAACAGTCATTGCCCCACCTATATAAAAAATCATTTCTGCGATATTGAAAAAATTTGAATGAGTTAAATGTTGCGCTTCAATAATCGCTTCATGAATCAAAGTTTTTGAAGTATAACCATTGAAACCCGGTACACCCATTATTCCAAGCACTCCAATCAAGAAAAACATCTTCAACTTTTTTTTATGCTTTCCAAAGCCCCATATTACATTTAAACTCATTTCCTTTAAAATCATATATATAGCCCCTGCGCTAAAAAATAAGAGAAGTTTAAAAAAAGCATGGTTTATCATGTACATGATAGTTCCTAATAAAGCTATCCCACCATGATTGCCAAGTATTCCAACCAAACCAATTCCAAGCAGTATGAATCCCGTTTGACTCATACTGCTGTAAGCTATTATTCTTTTAATGTTTCTTTGCATTATTGCAAAAAAACCGCCTAATAAAATATTAATCAATCCAATACCGAACACTACATACGACATCACTACATTTCCATTTAGTATTTCAAGAATTGTTATAATTACTCCAAATAATCCAGTCTTCAACAAAATAGCGCTTAGTATTGCCGTCGCAGGAGCTGGAGCCGCAGCATATGTTTGCGGAAGCCAGGTATGGAGTGGAAACATACTAGCCTTGATGCCAAATCCAATAATAAATAGAGTTCCTAAAATATATTGTTTTGCCAAACTGACATTTTCCATCCCTTTAGCAATCCCGCTGATTTCAAGTGTGTTTGTGTAGTCGAAAGCAAGAAAAATTCCCATAAGAAGAATTAATCCTCCCGCCAACGCCATAGAAAGATACGATATACCTGCATCGTGTGAAAACTCATCTTCATCGTGAATGACCAAAGCATAAGATGCCAAACTCATTCCTTCAAAAAAAGTAAATAGATTCAATATATTATCTGACATAAAAACGCCTAATGTAAACGCATACGTGAGCATGAAAAACATATAATACCTATTTCTATGTCTATATCTCGTGATGTATTGAGTTGAAAACATCGTCGCTAAAAACCACGCCAAACCCGAAATGAAAAGCATCGCATAGCGAAGCATATCTACTTTAAGATGAAGTCCAGTCCCCATGATATTATGAATTGAATATTCAATTGTCCCTTTAGACACTTCAGGATAAAGCATGATGATAAGAATAAAAACCAACGATGTGGAAATCACATTTAGAAGATCTCTTATCCTCTCGCTTTTCTTTCCAACATAATAGCTCAATCCTGCTGTTAAAAATGGAATTGTTAATATTAATACAAGTTTATTAATCATTTTGCCTCCTAGAATACATCTACAATTATTACATCAATGAAGTTGATTACAAGATTGGGAAACAATCCTAATAATATTATGATTACTGATAACATTATAATAGGCACCATCATTAATCGAGGAGGATCAAGTTCTTTTCTATCCCCTTCCTTTTCATCATCTCCACGCCTAAAAAATCCTGCTATTACAACCGGAAAAAGATAGGCTGCTGTTAAAAATGCGCTGAATAACAATATCACGATATATAATACTTGATTTGCTTCCATCGCCCCAAGACCCAGCATCCATTTACTTACAAATCCATTTGTAGGTGGAATTCCTACAAGAGAAACAGAAGCTATAAAAAATGCTATAAATGATTTATTCATATGCTTACCAAGTCCATTTATCTCATGAATATATTTTTTCCCTGTCATGTAAGTAATAGAACCTACTACAAAAAATAAGGTGATTTTAATAAATGCATGATTGATCATATGCATCAATGCACCCGCTAATCCATTTGGATTCAACATTAAAATACCCAAAATAATATACCCAAGTTGAGAAATGGTCGAATACGCCAAACGCTTTTTCAGATGATCCTGATGAAGCGCAATGATAGAACCCATGACAATTGTGGCAATCACTAATGGAATAAGATAATCATCTCCATTAAGCTCTTTGATAAGCATAGGTCCATAAATATAATAAGTCATACGAGTTAGTGCAAATATTCCCGATTTAACAACTGCAACAGCATGTAAAAGCGCACTTACCGGTGTAGGTGCTACCATCGCAGCAGGAAGCCATGAATGAAATGGCACCATCGCTGCTTTAACTCCAAAACCTAAAAACATCGATAGGAAACTAATCAGCAATAATGTCTTATCAGAATATTCACCAATACCTTTAATTCCTCCACCAATAAAATTCATATTTCCAGAAATGCTAAATAAAATCATCATTCCAAAGATTATAAATGTTGCTCCAACAAAGGAATAAATAATATACTTCTTTCCACTTTGCAACGCCTCTTTAGAGTCAGCATGAATAACCAATGGAAAAGTACTTAGTGTCAACAATTCATAATATATGTAAAGAGTAAATAAATTCCCAGAATATGAAATACCCATAATCATCGCAAATGTAAGGATGAAAAACACGTAATATCTACGTTCTTTACCTTCGTGCTTCATATACTCGAACGAATAGAAACTTGTCAATATCCAAAGAAACCCCGCCATATAACTAAACAATTTGCCTAATTGATCAATGTGAAAATAGATATCTAAAAACTCGTTGACTGTAATGACGTGGATAATCTCTAAATCACTAAAGATGTTTGCATTGACAATGAATGCAAAATTTAGAAATACAACGGCTGCAACAAACAGCTTTAAATATTTATCTTTTATAATTTTTGATGATGAAATTGCCACAGCACTTATAATCGGCAGAATTAATGGTAATATCACTAAAATGTTTTTCACAATTTCAACTCCAATTCCTTATTACATATAAATTCCAGATCGAATAAATTCAATAACCGGACCCGACATAAATCCAATGGCAATCATCGCTAAAGTCAATAATATTACTGGAATCAATTCTTTAATCGGTTTGCTTTTCGATTTGAAAACTTTCCCATCCAAATTATCTTCCCCAAAATATCCGTTGATTATTATTGGGAAATAGTACACAGCATTTAGTAAAGAGCTCAATAGTATTACTATTAAAAGATAAATCATTCCGCTGTCAATGGAAGCAAGGGCTAAATTCCACTTGCTTATAAATCCAGGCAACACTGGAATTCCAATTAAAGATAAAGCACTGAGTGTAAAAATCCCTAAAGTAACCGGCATTTCTTTTCCAATACCTTTAAAATCTTCAATCTTTTTAAAACCTGTTTGCTCAATAAACGAACCAGCAGATAAAAACAACGAGGACTTGGTCAACCCATGAGCTAAAATGTGATAAATCGCCATAATCAATCCCAATTCATTACCAAGACCAATCCCGAAAAATATATACCCCATCTGAGCAACACTTGAATATGCAATCAATCGTTTCAAATACTTTTGTCTTCTTGCAAACAATGAACCCATTATCATTCCAGTTCCACCAAAAATCAACATGAGTTGTAAGATTCTCGACGAATTTACAAATTCAAATCCATATACAACATAATAAATTTTTATCAAGAAAATAACAGGTGCTTTAATAACCAATCCTGACAATATCGCACTTGAAGGACTAGGTGCTGTTGTATGAGCATCAGGCAACCACACATGCATCGGGAACATAGCACTCTTGATTCCGAGTCCTATTGAAAACAAAACAATACTGATCAAGAGCAGATTTTCCTTTGCCAGCGATGACGCTACTATTGCTTCATGAATATACTCCATACTTAAATGTCCCGAAATCGAATAGATGAATGCAATCCCCATCAAAACAAGTCCAGATCCCAAAGTACTCAACATCAGATATTTAATTGCAGCTTTAATGTTCTCTTTTTTATCTTTTACAATAATAATCCCGCATGCTGCAAGTGTACTTAATTCAAGAAATACGTAACCATTAAAAACATCATATGTATATACAATCCCCAATAATGAAGCTAATAAAAGCGAATTTAAAATGTAGTAAAAACCTACACGTTTTTCTTCAATTTCCTTTTCTATACTATAAAACGAATACCATGAAACCATTGTTATTACAAAAGAAAACATCATGGCAATCGCCACTTCAACTGGTCCTATGTGAAATATGATTCCAAAAGGTGAACCATAGTGCCCAAACTTAAAAATGAAGGTTCCATAATTATTAACATAAACCAATGTAACTAGATTCATCATCATCGTAATGATATTGATTGCAATATTTGTTCTAACTATACTTGATTTTTTCTTTATCAAAGGCGTTAAAAACGCACCAAATATAAGCAACAACAATATTGTTATAAACGGAAATAATTCTATAATTCTACTCATCTAATCACTCCTCATGTTCATTATTTCATCAAGTTCTATTGTTCCATATTTTTCGTAAAGCTTTATAGTCAACGCAAGCATCAACCCAGTCACGCTGACTGCTACAACGATTCCCGTCAACATCAATCCAGAAGGAATTGGATTTACATAACCCATTGCGTTTATCTCTCCATCAACAATAATCGGAGCTTCTTTTCCATGGATATATCCAATAGAAATAAACAACAGGAAAATTGATGTATCCATTATATTCATACCGATAATTTTTTTAATCATATTATTATTGAGCAGGAGAATCATAAAACCTATGCCAAATAGAATAATAGCGCCTACTTCTATATAACTATTCTGCACCATTAACATTTTCAAGTTCTCCTTCCTCAAATAAAGTTGCTATAAAATAAAATGTAATTGATACAACTATTCCAATGAGCACGTTAAGCGGCATTATTAATCCACCACTCAAAAGATTTCCTGGAACTCCTATTGGAATAAATCCATTAAAACCTAAATGCTCCAGTATAAAAATCAAACCTTTTAGTGTTCCATATACAACTAACGAAATACTCACTAGTTTCAACAGATAAAAATATATAAATTTCCGATCTGCTCTTTCACTGCCATATATCAATCGATAGAGAATCAAACTTGAACCGACAATACTTCCTCCTGCAAATCCACCACCTGGCGAAACATGTCCAAAGATAATTACGTATGCTCCAAATATTTGAATCAAAGGAAGTATCACCTTAACTACATTTTTTACAATACTAGTCTTCATATTTATTTCCTCCCTCTTTCAATACCGTCATTATTGTAATTAGAGCTGCAAATATCACCGAAGCTTCAATAAATGTATCAAATGCACGATAATCCAATATCATTGATGACACAATGTTTACAGCGCCAGTATCTTCCAATGAATCATAAATATATTTTTCCATAACCTCATTATGCGCCGGATTATTTTCACTCCCGAATGGCGGCATATCAGCAACACCAATTAATAAAAAACCAATAAATAAAGTTGTAATTATTATTGCACTTATTTTTTTCATTTCTTAATCATCCTCATTCTTCTTAATGCTAAAATGAATAATATCGACGTTATGCCGGCTCCTACACTTGCTTCAGTTATCGCTAAATCCGGCGCGTTAAGTTGTTGCCAAACTATCGCCATCATTAATGAATACACCATAAATATTATGACAGCAGCTAACAAATTTTTTGTATAGGCAGATGCAATTGCTCCAATAATCATAATTATTATTATCAAAATATTAAAAATTGTCATTTATTCACCTACTTATTTTTATACTGCGGTTAATAGCTTTTGCAATCATATGAGTCGCAGTTGGATTGGTTGTCCACAAAAAAACAATTACCATTAAAATCTTTATATTTGATGAATCAAATCCGTTGTATATCATTAGTCCGATCAGACATAATACCGCACCCAAAGTGTCAGCTTTTGCAGCGCCGTGAGCTCTGGTTAATGCATCTGGAAATCTCAGAATTCCAACAGTTCCAACAAAGAAGAAAAAAAGTCCTGAAATAATAAAAACTATTACGATTATATTAATCATTTATTCCTTCTCCTTCCTTTTCACAATCGAGTTCTCTAGCAATTACGTAAGAACCAATAAAACTAATCATCGCATATACCAATACAACATCCATAAAGTAACTTTCCTTTGTAATTGATGAAATAATTGCCATAACAACAATCGTCTTTGTCCCAATAACATTGATCCCAATAATTCGATCGCCCTTTGAAGGACCTTTGATGACTCTAATCATTGATAAAAGTGCTGTTAAAGCAAGAAATATTGTTGCACCTATTAGAAATTCATTCATTTTGCGCCTCCTCAATCTTAAGAAGTGTCCTCTCAAAGCAATTTCCAACTAAACCCATTGCATAATCATCATTCAAACAATGAATTTGAAATTCGCTACCACGCAAATCAACTGTCATGGTTCCCGGTGTCAATGTGATTGAATTTGCCAATATCGTCAAAAACATCTCGCCTTTTAAACCGCTTTTATAGTTGACAATACGAGGATTGATATTCATCTTTGGACTCAAAACAATTTTCGCAACTTGAACATTTGCAATAATCACTTCTTTTATCAAATCGATAATATATAGCCCCCATAAAGGAATTGTCTTTAATTTGAAAAGTTTTATATCCTTTAACTCATCGTAATTGATTTTATATATAAATAATGAAATTAACAGTGCTGTAATTAAATTTGCTATATTCAATTTTTCTGAAAACAATATAAAGAATAAAAGTAAAATTATTATAACTCGCCATTTGTTTTTCACTTTTTTTCACCTCGCTAATATATAACGCAAATTTTATGCCAATTGTTTTTTTAATAACAAATAAAGCTTTCCAATCCTTTGTAAACAGTCACTTTGTTTTTTAAAAATAATTATCTTGTACTCATATTACAACAATTATTTCGTATAACATTAAGATATTACGCAATATATGTCTCATTATGAATCACATATAATAAACAACACAAAATAAAATGCATCACAACGATACAATTGTACCATTATGATGCATTTATTGACTTGATATTCCACTTTTTTATATTTTTATTTCATATTTCTCGATTTTCCTGTATAAAGTACTTCTTCCTATTTCCAATATTTTTGCTGTTTGAACCAAATTTCCATCAGCTATCTCCAATGCTTTTTTTATCGCTTCTTTTTCTAATAAATATAACGGCTTTACCATAAAAGACTCTTCAACTTCTTCAACATTCAACTGTTCTTTGATATATAAAGGAATATGTTCATTTGACAACTTGACTCCACTATCAACAAGATTACATACCATCTGCATTACATTTTGAAGTTCTCTTACGTTACCAGGCCAAGAGTATTCACGCATAACCCAATAAAAATTATCGTCTATTAAAATTTTTCCCGAGTTCTGATTTGAAAATTGTCTATAGAATCGCTCTATAAGTTTTTTTATATCATCTTTACGTTCTCTTAAAGCCGGTGTATGAATAGGCATCACATTCAGCCTATAAAACAAATCACTCCTGAAGTTTCTTCGTTCCACTTCTTTCTTTAGATCTTTATGGGTCGCAGCGATAACTCTAACATCCACAGGGATAACTTCATTTCCACCAACTCGAACAACTTCTTTCGTTTCTAGCACACGAAGCAAATTTGCCTGAGTATCCAACGGCATATCCCCAATTTCATCAAGAAAAAGCGTTCCGCCATCTGCAAGCTCGAATTTTCCAGGATTTCCACCTTTTCTAGCTCCTGTAAACGCACCTTCTTCATATCCAAAAAGTTCACTTGCCACAAGATCTCTTGGAATTGCACCACAATTTATAAAAACAAATGAATTATTTCTTCTTTGTGATTCATTGTGTATGCTTTGAGCAAAAAGTTCTTTCCCTGTTCCGCTTTCACCAAATAATAATATCGTTGCATCAGAATTTGAAACCAATTTTGAAATCCTAATAGCTTCTTGAATTTCCTCGCTATTTCCAAGAATATCATCAAAAGTATAAATTGCATTCGATCCAAAGAGTTTATTCACTTGTGAATATACTTTTTTTGATTCTCTAAAAGTTATTAAATGTTCAGTAATTTCATCCTTGTCATTATATATTGGTATTCCATTTAAAATAACATATTTCTTCGCTCCGTTATCTTTTTTGAAATGGACTTCCAGTTCTTCGATACCATTAGAATCGGAAATAATCTTTTTATAATTGGATTTTGAAATAAATTCATCAATATGAAGCCCATCAATTTTTTTTAAATCTCTACTTAAAAATCTTTTTGCAAAATAATTGGCATCTGTAATGTATCCATCAGGACTAATTGTAATAATCCCTTCTTTAATAAATTTCATAACCGCTTCATGATGATTATTAGCTCTTTGCAATTGCATATTTATTTTATTTAAAAGAATTTCATGTTCAATCGCCAAGGCGCTAGCCATTACCATTCCTAAAGTATGTGGATGAACAAGTTTATAATCTCCAGTCATGCTCAACACAGCTACAACTTTACCTGATTCATCTCTAATCGGTGCTGCTGAAGTAGTTAAATTATGATAACATTCCCTAAAATGTTCACTACCTAACACATGAACAGGTATATTTTTTTTCAAGGAAAGCCCAATAGCATTAGTACCAATCGTTTCTTCTTTAACATTTTTTCCTCTAAAAAAGAATTGTCCGACAGCGGAATCTAATGATTGTTCATCCCCGATACACTCAACAATATAACCCTTGGAATTGGTCAGGCGTACAAACATTCCATCATCACCCACAGTTTGATAAATAGCTTCCATAAAGGGTTTAGCTGTTTCTAGGATTTCCTTGAACTCATCATAAAATTGCTCAATTCTATCTTTGCTTATCTCTGTAGTTATAGCATGTGCATACGGAGATATTCCTATCTTTTTACTCCGTAACCAACTATCAGCAATTTGTTTTCTGATTTTTAGTTTATTCAGATTGCCTGTTTTAACAAACTCCTGCCATACTTTATTAATTTCATTATTCTTTTCAAGTAATTTTTTTGTCGGCATTTTAATCTCCACAATATTATTTATTATAATTATTCTACCAATATTTACTCAATATTCATACAAAAATAATTAATTAAAAGAACAAATCATATATATTATTAATTATTTTACACTTAAAGAACACATAAAACTGCTCATATTTACAAATATCCAAAAAATAAAAAAACCACTTCATTATCGTTATAATGTTGTGTTTGTAACGACTCTAATTTGGTGATCTTTGTAAAATTCAAACCAGCAACCTTCAGATTAAGTAAAATTATAGAATTGTATATTTTAAACAAAAAAATAAACGTTGAAATATAAACGTTTTTGTAAATTTGGCGCGCCCTACAGGATTCGAACCTGTGACCTCCTGATTCGTAGTCAGACACTCTATCCAGCTGAGCTAAGAGCGCAAAATGGAGGCGGCAACCGGATTTGAACCGGTGGATAAAGGTTTTGCAGACCTGCGCCTTACCACTTGGCTATGCCGCCCTAAAAAAATGGTGACCTATCCGCGACTCGAACGCGGGACACCCTGATTAAAAGTCAGATGCTCTACCAACTGAGCTAATAGGTCATGTTTTTGGAGCAGAAGACGGGATTTGAACCCGCGACCCTCGCCTTGGCAAGGCGATGCTCTACCACTGAGCCACTTCTGCAAAATATGGTGGAGGGAGAAGGATTCGAACCTTCGAAGGCGCTGCCAACGGATTTACAGTCCGTCCCCTTTGGCCGCTCGGGAACCCCTCCTGGAGTTTAAATGGAGCTGGTGATGGGACTCGAACCCGCAACCTGCTGATTACAAGTCAGCTGCTCTTCCAATTGAGCTACACCAGCTTATTAAATGGCGATCTGGATGGGATTCGAACCCACGACCTCTAGCGTGACAGGCTAGCGTTCTAACCAGCTGAACTACCAGACCATAATGGTGGGAGTAATAGGGCTCGAACCTATGACCCTCTGCTTGTAAGGCAGATGCTCTCCCAGCTGAGCTATACTCCCGTATATCTGACGCATCAGACAAGTTAAATATTACAGGATTTCATTGTCTTTGTCAACATTATTTTTTTCAAAATAATAACCTTCCAAATTATCATAATCGCTTACTATTATATATTCGGATTCAATCATTAGAAGTATACGCTGCAGTATTAAAATTCCAGCATTTATAATGTCTGCTCGTAAAATATCTAACCCGACAACATTTTTTCTATCATCATTCGTCATAGCAATAAGTTCATTGAAAATATTATCAATATCATCTTTATCAATTACGCTTTCATGAATTATCTTGCGCTCGTACTCAGCCATTTGATTCTTTATAGAAGAAATAGTCGTTATAGTACCTCCAATGCCAATAGCTGTAGCTTTCACATTTTTTAGGTATCCTTCAATCTCAACATCTATATAATCCTTCATGGCATCTATTTCAATTCGTTTCGGAGGATTGCTCAATTTAAACATCTCCGTGAGTCTGACAGCGCCAATATCAAAACTTTTCATTTTAACTAAATTCCCATTCTTGATTTCGATGAGTTCCGTGCTTCCCCCGCCAATATCAATAATCAAGTAATTGTCTTGCTCTATATCGCTTAGTCCTTTTACAACACCGACATATCCCATCCTAGCCTCTTCTTCTCCAGAGAGCACTTCTATATGAATACCGGTTTCTTTATACACTTTCCCTATGAAGTCCTCTTTATTAGCTGCATCTCTAACGGCGCTTGTGGCCATAGCATATATTTTATCAATATTATTTTTTTTACAGATTGCAATCAGTTTTTTAATCCCATCGATTGTACGATTCATAGCAAGTTCAGAAAGCATTCTTTTTTCGTTGACGCCTTCACCGATTCTGGTGATTTCCATATATTTTTTACTCGATATCAATTCTTCTTTATTTGGAATAAACAATCTTACTGAATTGGTACCGATATCAATAATTCCAATTTTCATATTTTTCTCCCACTACAAAAACCGGGATTCCCCGGTTTTATTTTTTAGAATTATGTCCATTACTTCTGCGAGACTTCGCAGCTTTTGTAGATCTCAATTTTTCGTCACTTACTTTCATAAAATCTAAAATAAGGCTCTCAAAATCCTTTGCAGGTTCAGGTTTTGCTCTATATCTATTATCTGCACTTCTTTTTTTATATGGTTGTTTCACCGGCGCATTTGCCTGCGTTTGCTTTATTGATAAATTTATCTTTCCAGTTTTATCAATACCAATTACTTTAACTTCCACTTCTTGATCTACAGATAGGTGTACTTCAATATCTTTTACAAAACCGTTTGATACCTCAGATATGTGACATAAACCTGTGCTTCCATCGGGTAGCTTTATAAACGCTCCAAATTTCTTTACACCAGTTATAGTACCCTTCATAATTTGTCCTACTTCTACGGGCATGAAAAATTCAATCCTCCTTAGTCAATTTACAAAGATTATAGGCTAAAAAACAACTATTGTCAATTCGTTTAGTCTTTTATCATATAAATAATTTCATCGGGTTTTACCATTTGTAGTTTTTCACGAGCCATTTTCTCAATATATTCAGGCGTTGATATTTCATCAATGACATCATATAGCTCGTTTATCGATTTTTTTAATTCTTCAATTTCTAAATTATAAGCATCTCTATCTTCAATTAGCTCTCTATACTTCATCTCCTGATTGAAGACTACAAACACTATATAAATAAAAAAGAATACAATAAATATTACAATATATTTATTCTTCAAAAAAAACTTTTTCACTACATCACCTTATTCCAGTATTTCGTACAATTCACCAGCCCCGTCTTTATTTACATGTTCTTTTATATCTAATACTCTATATAAACGAATGCTGTGCCCGAATTGAATGGATATCACATCACCTGTCGAAATATTATCAGAAGCCTTTGCGACCTTATCGCCAATCTTAACTCTCTCTTGATCACACGCTTCTTTAGCAACGGTTCTTCTTTTTATTATTCTAGATACTTTTAGATATTTATCTAATCTCATAATTTCTCCCTTTAAAAAACAAAAGCAGCCGAAGCTGCTTTTTTCTTATTTGTTAACTGTTTCTTTTAATGATTTTCCAGCTTTAAAAACAGGTGCTTTAGAAGCAGGTATTTCAATAACTTGCTCAGGATTTCTTGGGTTTCTTCCTGTTCTCGCTTTTCTCTCTCTTACTTCAAAAGTTCCAAAACCTACTAATTGAACTTTTTCTCCATCTGCCAAAGCGCCTTCAACGCTTTTAACGAATGCATTTAATGCAGCCTCTGCATCTTTTTTTGTAATTTCAGCTTTTTCAGCAATGCTAGTTACTAATTCTGATTTGTTCATATTATTACCTCCCTATAATGTAATAGCAATAATTCCGTATTACTACCTATATAATATCCTTATATAACCAGTGTTTTCAAGTCTTTTTTGTTTATTTATCAATATTTTTTTCCTTTACCTCTTCCCACAGTTCATCCATCTCTTTCAGAGTCATATTTTTTACACCTTTTTCCTCTGCTAAATCAGAGAATTCTATATATTTAAACCTATCGACAAATTTCCCAATAGTTCTATCAAGAGCAATTTCCGGGTCTAATTTCAACAATCTCACAACATTTACAACAGCAAATAACAGATCTCCCAATTCCTCTTCATACTTATCTATTCGATTGTTATCGATTTCAAAAATAATTTCATTCAACTCTTCTTTAACTTTTTCAATCGCAGGAGTTACATCGTCCCAATCGAATCCTATTTCCCGGGCAATATTTTGAACTTTATACGCCCTAATTAAAGCAGGGCTCGATTTAGAAAGCGATTTCATCCTATCGGAGTAACTCTGATCATTTTCTTTTTGTTTTACTCCATTCCAAATAGTTTCAACTTCATCAGGCGAATCAGCTTCTAAGTCCCCAAAGACATGAGGATGTCTCCTTATCAACTTTTCTGTTATTCTATTAGTTATATCGGTTAATGTAAAATATCCCATCTCTTCTTCAATCAGACCGTGAAAAACTATCTGTAAAAGCAAATCTCCCAATTCTTCTTCTAAATGCTCGCTATCTTCACTATCAATAGCCTCTATCACTTCATAAACTTCTTCTATTAAATGTTTTTTCAACGATTCATGAGTCTGTTGCCTATCCCAAGGACATCCGTTTTCGCCCCTTAGAAGCCTCATAACATCTACAAAATCCCTAAATCCTTTTCTCCTGACATCTTCAGAAACAGGATTAATAACCAAGGTTGTAAGATGGTCGAATATATCGAAGTGATCTAATTCCCAAAGAAAAACTTTTTTTATTACTTCTTGGTTTTTTATGCCTGCAGATTTTACAATATAAATCACTTGATCATCATCATAATACTCAGACAAATGCACTTTTACACTAGCTGCAACCATTTGATTATAGACTTGAATAATAATGTTATGTACATCATTCGAAATATGCTTCATATTTAGCGCATCGACAACAGTCATTCCATCAACCGGATCTATTCTTAAAGATGTCAATACAACATCGACAAAGCTGACACCATATATAAATTCAACATCATTATATTTATTCTGTAAAATCTCAACCGTTCTTTCTGCAACAAACGGATTCCCAGGAACGCCGTAGACGACATCCTTTACTTTAGCTTCTTCAATCAATACATCTACGATATCATTGTAAACATCTTCGAAAGTCTCTGCTTTTTCATATAAATCATCGAAAGTTTTGTAGTCTATCCCCAAATTTTTTATATATTTGTTTGTTGGATGTTTTTCTGTTCTTATAAAAAGATTCTCACATTTTTTTAAAAACTCAATAGCTTCAATTGTAAGGAATTTTTCATCGCCAGGTCCTAGACCAACTATAGTAATCTTATACATTTGCAATCTTCCTAACTAATTTTCGTATTTTCTTTCCACCAGGTATCATCTCAAGTTCTTCTAGAGAAATGCTCTTAGTAACAAAAATCATAACCATATATACAATCGCAGCCAATCCTATGGAAATCAAAGTCGCTATACCATCCAGCATAACAGCGCTTAGTCCGATATACACAACTTTTACAGCCACACCCATAACAATCCCAGAAAACAAAGGACCGAGTATATATCTCTTGTTTTTAATGTGTAGATATCCAGTTTTGTTTAAACTTCTCAAGTTTAGCATACACGCTATGAAATACGTCATAAGTGTTGAAATCGCCGCACCTTTAATATTCAGCCAAGGTATCCCTACAAGAAAATACACTAAAAACACTTTTATCAATGCACCAATAAAGAGATTCTTTGCAGGTGTCTTATGCTTTCCTATTCCCTGTAATATACCAGCAGTTACTTGAAACATAGATAAGAATACAAATCCACTACCTAATATTTGCAAAATAACAGCCGCGCTAGCTACAACTTCCTTTTGAAGCGGATAAAGAAGATACATAATTTCCTTAGCCATCACGGTTAAACCAATCGAACTCGGGATGCCGATAATCAGCGCAGTTCTTATTCCATTTCTGATTATATCTTTCAATTCATCGAATTTCGCCTTTGCGAAAGCCGCCGATACCGCAGGAATGATACTCACTTGAATACCGGCAGTTACAACTTGAGGTATGTTGATAAGCGCCCCTGCATAAGCTGTCAATTGTCCATATAAGTCGTTAGCGGTTTCACCGAATCCAATCGCCGTCAGCCTTCTCATAACAATGGCCAAATCGATTATACTCATAATAGGAATAATCGAAGCCCCGATAGTTATAGGAATGGCAATGGTGAGTAATTTTTTTATAATAACCTTTGATTCGGCACTTGAAATCCTATCTATCTTTATATGCATTTCTTTGTACTTGAATTGATACAAAAGAACAATTACAACAAATCCTACAACAGCTCCCGCAGTAGCGCCAAAAGTAGCTCCCGCTGCAGCAAAATGTTCTCCTTGCCCCAACAATATCAGCGCCAATGACAATCCAACTACAACTCTACCTATTTGCTCGAAAATTTGCGAAACCCCATAAGGTACCAATTCCTGATGTCCATTGAAATATCCTCTATATACCGACATCATCGAAATAAATACAATAGCCGGTGCAATAGCTCTAATAGAGTATACCGCCAAGGGATTTTTTACCGCTACAGCAATGGTTTCAGCCAAGAAATACATCACCAAAGAACTTATTATTCCAATTACCGTCAATAATTTCAACGAAACTTTAAATATCTTGTGAGCGCCCACCACATCGTCATCCGCCAGTTTCTCGGATACTGATTTTGCAATGGCAGCCGGTAGTCCTGCTGTAGAAATCACTAAAAGCCAATTATAAATAGGATAAGGTGTTTGATAAAAACTCATACCCTCATCACTAAGGAAATTAGCGAGAGGAATTCTAAAAAACGCCCCTATAACCTTCACTAAAATACCTGCAATTCCTAAAATTGCAGCACCTTTAATAAATGATTTTTTTTTCATCGAAAACTCCTTTAAAAAAAATAGAGCAACGCTCTATTTTATTGTTGAATGTTCTCCATATATTTTTCGATATCTGCATTATCATATAATTGAGAAATACGTTTATCAAATGCCTCATTAGCTAAATATGAAACAATATAATTTTTAAACATTTCTTCTTCTTCAACGCTGATTCCATCTTCTATCAAGCTGTTGAATGTTCTATAATCTTCAACTCTAATTATATGGAAGCCATAGTCTGTTTCGATCAGCTCGCTTGTTTCTCCCTTTTCCAACGAAAAAGAAGCATTTTCAAACTCAGGAACCATAACACCTCTTGCAAAATATCCTAAGTCGCCGCCAACAGCAGCACTTCCTGGATCTTCAGATAGTTCCTTGGCAATATCAGCAAAATCTTCTTCACCTGAATTCACCCTAGATAAAGTATCTTCTGCAACTTCTTTTGAAGAAAGCAAAATATGTCTTGCACTTACTTCTAGTTTGAAGTTATCGTACATATCTTCTAATACAACATCATCTTGAGCAACATCATCTTGGACTATCTTATAGAATTCGTCAACCAATAGTTGCATTTTTATCTGCTCTTTAATAAAATCTTCAGTTATATCATTTTCATTGTAAAAGGCATTTAAATCCTGATCAGCCTCTACACTTGCGATAAAATCATTAAAATATGAATCTATCTTTTCTTCTTCAACTACAATACCCTCTTTTACAACTTCATTAGCAATAAGTTTTTCTTTTATCAAATTATTAAGCAATTCTTCGATAATAACTTCTTTTAATGGTCTACCATTATATTCTTCAGTCCAAATTCCATCTCCATATGTCATTGTGTAGGTATACTCAAGTATCTTGAAATTTTTATTGTATTCCTCAAGACTTATTTCTTCTCCGTTCACAATAGCAACAACATCAGTTGGCTTTTTTTCTTCAACTACAGGTGGTTTAGTACATCCTGCAAAAGAAAAAATCATTATTATAACCAATACTACCAATAAAACTCTTTTCATTATTTTGTCCTCCTTAATATTTAGCCTAATCATCATTATAACTCACTTTTTCAATTATTAAAACTAATAGTTTTTTCCAAAAATGATTCTAGTTGAATCAATTTATTTCTAAGTTTATCATTTTGGTTTTTATAATACAATATAATATATGGTTTGCTACCTGCATAAATCTTAATATCTCTAGGATAATCCAATGACAACTTGACAATTACCTCAGGATTCAAAGGATGCTCTTCATCAAATTCTAAAATAAAACCTTTGCTAGATTCTTTGATGTTTGAAAAATATGCTTTGCCAGCTAAAGCGCGTATATGTGAAATCGTAAGCAAATTATAGACCGTTAAAGGAATCTCTCCAAATCTATCTTCAATTTCTTCTTCGACACCGAAAAGATCTTCTCTCGACTCAATCGCTGATATTTTTTTATATATTTCTATTTTCTGTGCAACATCGTCAATATAGTTCTCCGGAATATATGAATCCACTGTAATTTCTACACTTGTTTCAACTTTAATAGGTTTTTCAGTTCCTTTGATTTCTTCCATTTTTTCTTCAAGTAGTTTTACATACAGTTCATATCCGATGGCTTCCATATGTCCGTGTTGTTGAGAACCTAGCAAATTTCCAGCACCGCGTATTTCTAAATCTCTCAATGCAATTTTAAAACCTGAGCCTAATTCTGTAAATTCCTTTATCGACAACAGTCTTTTTTGTGCAACTTCAGTTAACAATTTGTTTTTTTCATATGTTAAATATGCATATGCAACCCTGTTACTTCTTCCGACTCTGCCTCTCAACTGATATAACTGACTTAGTCCCATCTTATCAGCGTTATAAATAATTATAGTATTCACATTAGAGATATCCAGCCCGGTTTCAATAATCGTCGTCGATATCAAAACATCAAATTCTTTATTTAAAAATCCCATCATTACCTTGGATAACTTTCCTTCACTCATTTGACCATGAGCAAATTCAATTTGCGCTTCTGGTACTAGCGATCTGATTCTATCCGTCATCAAATCTATGTCTTTGACTTTGTTATATACAAAAAACACTTGTCCGCCTCTATCGATTTCCCTTATAATTGCTTCTCGAATAATATTTTCTTTATATGATGTAACATATGTTTGTATCGGATACCTATCTTCTGGCGGATCTTCAATAATACTGAGATCTCTTACACCAAGCATCGACATATGAAGAGTTCTAGGAATCGGAGTCGCAGACAACGCCAATACATCCACATTTGTTTTCAACGCTTTTATCTTTTCTTTATGCCTTACGCCGAATCTTTGTTCTTCATCAATAATCAATAGTCCCAAATCTTTAAATTTCACATCGTTCGATAACATTCTATGAGTACCGACGATTACATCGATCATACCTTTCCTGAGATCGTCTATAATATGATCTTGTTGTTTTCTGTTTCTAAATCTGCTGAGCATTTCAACCTTTATCGGATATTTTGAAAACCTCTGCACCATTGTATTATAATGCTGCTGGGCTAAAATAGTAGTCGGCACTAAAATCGCCACCTGTTTGCTATCTACAATCGCTTTAAAAGCCGCTCGTAAAGCCACTTCAGTTTTTCCATATCCTACATCACCGCATAGAAGCCTATCCATCGGAAGCGATTTTTCCATATCGATTTTAATCTCATCTATACTCTTTAACTGATCAGGAGTCTCTTCAAAAGGAAAAAGACCTTCAAATTCTCTTTGCCAATCAGTATCGGCTGAAAATTGATATCCTTTTTTACTAACCCTCTCGGAATACAACCTGATTAATTCATCCGACATGTAATCAATGGCATTTTTAGCTCTCGCCTTGGTTTTTTGCCATTCTCCAGTTCCCAAACGGTTAACTTTTACTTTTTCAACATCCCCACCGACATATTTTTGAATAAGCTGCATCTGATCTATCGGGATATATAAAAATTCTTCGTTTTGATACTGGATTGTCAAATAGTCTTTTTTAACTCCATCTACTTCAACTTGACGAACACCTAAATATTTACCGACTCCATGGCCTTCATGAACAACATAATCTCCTGTTTTCAACTCTCTAAAAGATCTAAGCATTTTGGAATTTTCATTAAATCTCTTGATTCTTCTTTTTTTCCTGGTTCCAAATATTTCTTTTTCCGTCAATACAATCGTTTTAGTCGGCAATAAGACAAATCCAGTTTCTAAAAACCCTTTGATTATGGCTACTTGTGACGTTTTTAATGGCTTATCGATATTTTCCCTGTAATCGAAGATAAAATCTTTTTCTCTGGCCACCTTGTTTATAAGCTTAAATTTTTCTTCATCATTTATAACAATAAAAATACGATATCCTCTATATTTAAAATTCTCGAGTTCTTTGATCAATAAATCGATCTTACCGAAATATTCATTTACAGTTCCCATTTTAAAACTTAATATTTCATCATATTCAATATTATCATTCAATCCGCTGAAACTATTAAAGTTTATAATTGGATTTTGTTTAATCTTAGTGAGTAGATACTCCTTTGGAACTATTACCTCCGATTGTCTCGGGAGTACTTCTCCTCGTTCTAACAAGTCTTTGAATCTCTCTATAAAGTCCTCTTTAATATGATCATATCTATCCAAAACCTTATCCAAATCGATGAAAAACAAATTTGGATTGCCGACATAATCAATAATTGTAGAATTCTTTTCATTTAAGTAAGGTAATAGTTGATCGAGATGTTCACGATATACACCGCTTTTTATTTCTTCAACAAATGAATTATGTCCACCTTCAGATAACTTTTCACATAAATGCTCAATTTGCATCTTCGTGAAACACCCTTCTACCGCAGGTGTTAAAGTAAAAGAATTCAATTTTTCTATAGACTTCTGTGTGATTTCATCAAAAATTCTAATAGAATCTATTTCGTCTCCAAAAAACTCCAAACGGATAGGATGTTCTAAATCTGGTGGGTAAATATCAAAAATCCCTCCCCTGACGCTGAAATGTCCAGGTGTTTCAATGATATCCGCTCTTTCGTAACCCATTTCTACAGCTTTTTCCTTCAATAAATCGAAGGATGTATTTTCTCCAAGATTGAATTTGATATTGTATTTTTTCCAGTCGGAAATATTCATCATTCTATACATCAATGATTCAATACTTACAACAATTATTTTTTTTTCATCTTCAAATACAATTTTATTTATCGAACTTACTCTTTCCCAAATCATATCCTTACTCTCTGTAAAAATATGACTCATCATCAACTCTTTTTTGGGGAAATAAAGTACTTTATGATTGCTGTTTTCATTGATTTCATCGAATATCCTTCTAGCTTGACTCTCAGTCGAAACAACAACAACGGCATTATTCGAACCGTGATTTGAAATATTGGAGATAATCATACTTGCTAAAGATTCACTGATTCCACTAATATTTAATGCGGATAATCCATTTCCATAGCTTTTAATTATTTCGTTGTAAGTTTTAGAATTTAAAAATATTTGTTTTGATAATCGCATTTTTCCACCTAACCATTGTATTTATTCATCGAGGCATCGACACCATTAATTATAAATTCCTCAGCAGCCTCAGCGGCCCGTATGACAACCTCTCTAAGCGTATCCCAATCTTCCTTCGGAAATTTTTCAAGCACGTAATCAGTCAATTGCTTCTGCTCAGACTTTCCTATTCCAAATCTAAGCCTGGTAAATTGATCCGATTGCAGATGGTATATTATATTCCGCATCCCATTATGTGTCCCACCGCTACCTTTTTTACGAATCCTTATCACTCCGAAATCGATATCGATATCATCATAGATGATTAAAATGTCTTCTAACTCTATATCGTAATATTTCACTACCGACAATAACGCTTCCCCCGAAAGATTCATATATGTCTGCGGTTTCAATAAAACAACCTTCTCATTACCTACTCTGATTTCATTGTAATAAGATTTAAATTTACTTTTAGCTATTGGCGTATTATATTTTTTTGCAATATAATCAAGCACAATAAATCCTATATTGTGCCTTGTCAATTCATATTTTTTACCTGGGTTTCCAAGCCCTACAATCAATTTCATTTCATTCCTCCAATTAAAACTATTATAGCACAAAAAAAACTGAGCATATCGCCCAGTTATTTTATAATTTTTTTACTGATTAATCAAATAGCGTTGATATTGAATCGTTATTATAAATTCTTCTAATCGATTCAGCAAAAACACGAGAAACTGTTAATTCAGTTATGTTCTTTACTCTCATATCATCTGCCAACTTAATTGTATCTAATACAACTAATTCTTTTATTTCAGATTTTTTAATTCGATCGATAGCAGGGCCTGATAATACTGCATGAGTACAGCAAGCATAAATTTCTTTAGCTCCCATTTCTCTTAGTGCGGCAGCTCCATTAGTAATAGTTCCTGCTGTATCAATCATATCATCAATCAATATTACATTTTTACCCTCAATATCTCCGATAACATTCATTATCTCAGAAACATTTGCTTCTGGTCTCGTCTTGTCAATTATCGCAATTGAACAATTTAATCTATCCGCAAAATCTCTTGCTCGTGTAACGCTTCCTAAATCAGGAGACACTACTACTAAATCTTCAATTTTTTTATCAATAAAATACTCAGACAAAATAGGTGAACCAACTAAATGGTCTACTGGTATATCAAAATACCCTTGGATTTGAGCTGCATGTAAATCCATTGTCAAAACTCTATCAGCGCCAGCCTTAGTAATCATATTTGCAACAAGTTTTGCTGAAATCGGATCTCTCGCCTTAGCTTTTCTGTCTTGTCTAGCATAACCGTAATATGGTACTACAGCTGTAATTCTACCAGCCGACGCTCTCTTAAGGGCATCGATTAAAATAAGCAATTCCATTAAATACTTATTTACAAGCGGTGGCGACACAGACTGAATGATAAATACATCTGCACCTCTTACCGTCTCTCCGATATTAACTGAAATTTCACCATCGCTAAATGTTTTAACGGTTGCATCCCCTAACGGGATACCTAGTTCAGAACAAATCTTTTGTGCTAATTCTGGATTTGAATTGCCAGAAAAAATTTTAATTTTTTTTCCTTGAGTATGCATTTAGTCCTCCTACT
>DAOUQP010000116.1 GCA_030625575.1 Eubacteriales bacterium
AAAACAATCATTTGAATTAGCTGGAACAAGATATGAAAAATATGAAGATGTTATGTATTTTGATCAAATTTATTCTAAATGTATTGATTAGGTCAAATAAACCGTGAAACCAGTGTAGATTTAATGAAGTTGAAATTGTAGTAAAATTAATTCAAAGGCGTATTCTCAATGATGAGATTATACCTTTGAATTATTGTTTTTTTTGAGTTGTTTTCTAGCTAATGAAGTAATGCGGCAAATAAAATCAGATTTTGCATCGGTATATCCATTTCTATTGTGTTTATATTTTTTTTGTAGTTTTAATTTTAGCTTTCCGTATTCTATAGCAGTCTCTGGATGAGCGAGTAGATAATCCTTGAAGTAAAGCTCATCCCAATCTCCAGAATATCTAACATGAACATGATAAGCTTGACCTATAAATCCTTTAGGAGTATAACCCTTCATCAACATTATAGATGGAGGTGGGTTATCTGGCTGAGGAGTATATACGTAACCGATTGATTGCATATCCGATACTAGTTTTTCGGTATCAGTATCATCTGTTATTTCAAGAAGAATATCAATAGTTGGTTTAGCAAGTAAATTTGGTACAGATGTACTTCCATAGTGATTCATTTTCACAATGTTATTCACTCCAATAGTTTTTTCTATTAATGATTTTTCATTTAAATAATTTTCTTTCCATATTGGATTATGTTTTTCTATTATTATGGGAAATATCTCCCAAAGTTCTTCATTTGTCATTTCACTCAACGATTTTGCCATGAATATCACCTCATGAATAGAATATATTAAGATATATGATAAATCAATTAGAGTAATTTTTTTTGTTGAATAATGGTGTTTTTTATGAATAATGAGGTTTGAATGATATACTAATGTTAAATGATTTTTAAATATGACAATAATTGCGATATTGTATCGCTATATAGAGAGGATTTATATATGAGCAAAAGATTAGTTTTAGCAGAAAAACCTTCAGTGGGGAAAGAGATTGCAAGGGTACTGAATTGCAATAATAAAAACAACGGTTATTTTGAAGGAAAGGATACCATCGTTACATGGGCGTTTGGCCACTTGGTAACATTGGGAGATCCTGAAGTGTATGATGATAAATTCAAACATTGGATATTAGAGGATTTACCTATTTTGCCTGATAGGTTAAAAACTGTAGTTATTAGGCAATCGGGAAAACAATATAGCATAGTGAAAAACTTGATGCAAAGAAATGATGTAAATGAAATTGTTATTGCTACGGATGCAGGTCGCGAAGGAGAATTAGTTGCGAGATGGGTTATTGAAAAAGCTCATATAAAGAAAACTATAAAAAGACTTTGGATTTCTTCTGTAACTGACAAGGCGATTAGAGAAGGGTTCAAGAATTTAAAACCAGGAAAAGATTATGAGAATCTTTTTCATGCGGCAACGGCGAGGGCAGAGAGCGATTGGCTTGTCGGCATTAATGGAACTAGAGCATTGACAACAAAATATAATGCGCAGCTTAGTTTAGGAAGGGTTCAAACTCCTACGCTGGCGCTTATCTCTGATAGAGAAGAATTGATTAGAAAATTCAAAGCTATACCGTTCTTTGGATTAAAGATATTTGTTGATGATTTAGATTTTATATTGAAATCTAAAAATGGAGAATCGAGGTTTTTTGATGAAAACGAAGTAAATAAAATCATTTCGGATATTAAAGGAAAAGATGCTTTGGTTTTAAGTGTTGAAAAGAAAAGTAAAAAACAATATCCCGATAAACTTTACGATCTGACAACTCTTCAAAGAGATGCTTATACACGTTTTGGTTATTCGCCAAAATTGACATTGTCGATTATGCAAAAACTTTATGAGACTCATAAAGCATTGACTTATCCTCGAACAGATTCGAGACATTTAACGGAGGATATAGTAGGTACCTTAAATGAAAGATTAAAGGCGATAAATATAAGTAATTATAGAAAAATCGCTTTTAATATTCTAAGACAACCTCTTAAAATTACAAAACACTTTGTTGATGGAACTAAAGTATCAGATCATCATGCTATTATTCCTACAGAAGAGAGTGTAAGAGGAAATGATCTTAGTTTTGATGAAAGAAGAATTTATGAATTGGTTGTTCAAAGATTTTTGGAAGTCCTTATGCCGCCTAGTGAATATGAAGAAACTAAAATTTCACTTTCTGTAGATTCTTATTTGTTTGAAACATCATTCAAAAATGTAACTAATTTAGGATTTAAATCTATTTATATAGAAAATGAGGAAAAAACTAAAATTCCTAATGTAAAAGCACGTCAACACTTGAAAGTTAGAGATTATAAAAAAACAAGCGGTGAAACAAAACCACCTGAATATTTCAATGAAGCTTCATTGCTTGGAGCTATGGAAAATCCTTCGAAATATATAAGTGACGATGAAAAGAAACTAAAGAAAATTTTGACTGAGACAGGTGGACTTGGTACAGTGGCAACTAGAGCAGAAATAATTGAAAAATTATTTCAAACAAAACTTATGGAGAAAAAAGGCAAGGCCATCAAGTTGACTAAAAAAGGCAATCAACTATTGAAACTTGTACCTAAGGATTTAAAGAGTCCGTTATTAACTGCTGAGTGGGAACAAGATCTTAGGGCGATAGAAAAGGGAACCCTAAAGAGAGATACATTTATTAGAAAAATGAAAACATATACCATTTCTGTTGTAGATGAAATTAAAAAAGATCAAAAGAGTTTTAAACATGATAATTTAACGAATACCAAGTGTCCTAAATGTGGAAAACCGATGATGTCTGTTGACAACAAAAACGGCAAGAGTTTGGTTTGTATAGATAGAGCATGTGGATATAGAGAAAGAATTTCAGTAGTCACTAATGCAAGATGTCCTCAGTGTCATAAAAAACTTGAATTGAGAGGACCTAAGGAAAAGCAATTCTTCATTTGTTCTTGTGGATATAAAGAAAGTATGGCTTCTTTTGAAAAAAGAAAAAAAGAAAGATCCAACCAAGGTGGAAAAAAAGATTATGTCGATTATATGAAGAAGCAAAAACAAAAAGAGAAAAAAGAGATGCAAGATGATAATCCTTTTGCAAAAGCACTAGAAGGAATAAAGTTTGATTAGTATTCATTTGTAGAAAAAGATAAGTGTATTCATACTAAAACAATAGATATTTTGCATAAGAAGAGGACTTTCTTTCATTGATGATTTTGTTTGTCGTTAAAATATATCAAATTTGAAAGTTCTTTTCTTATATTTTCTTAGCATTTGTTAGCGGATGTAAATAATAAAATTAAAAAAGGGGGAGATTTTATGCAATCATTAAATGAATTACACAAGAAAAAAGAACTCAATATGGTTAAGCATAGAAATTTACAATTAATTAAAGTGAGAAAAGCAACAATTGAAGATGTCGATGGAATCATCAATGTGGCATCAAGTGTAGGAAAAGGAAAAAACGAATCATATAATGGTTTTTTGATGGATAATTATAAGGATAACAAATTGCATTTCAAGAGAAAATTCCAAGAGAAAGTTCAAAATTTGGAGTTCTTTTATGTAGCGGAGAAACAAAAGAAAGTTATCGGATTTCTGATAGGATATACTAAAGAGGAATGGCTTTTGGACAATCCCAATTGGATTGAAGAAATTTTATGGAATCCTAATTTTGATCTTGAAAAAACAAGGAACTTCGTATTATCAGATAAGATGGCGATTTCGGCAAATTATACAGGGCGTGGAGTCGGAAGTAAAATTTATAAACGATTTATGAATGACATGAATACTCTAGGTTATAAATATCTTTTTTCGGAAACGATAATTGATCCAATTCCTAATTTTGCATCTTTATCTTTCAGAAAAAAGCAATCATATAAATTAGCTGGAATGCGATATGAAAAATACGACGGTGTTTCATATGCCGACTTAATATATTATAAACCAATTGATATGATAAAAATTGATTGAATGATACTTGATTGTGGGGGTGCTCAAAGTAGATACTGTAACTAATATGCTTAGAAATTATTTTGTAGGAAAAGATCAAAAATTCATTTTTGAAAAAGTCGATATAGAGTCTTTTGAATTACCTAATATTCAAGAGACAAATCTTTATATACACATCCCATTTTGCAAAAGCATGTGTCCATATTGTCCATATAATAGAGTGCTTTATCAAGAGGAAATGATTGGTCCATATATAACAGCATTATTGAAAGAAATTGAAATATATGCTCAAAAACTCGGCAGAGTCACTATTTCATCTGTTTATATTGGAGGGGGAACACCGACTAACGCCATTGATGAATTAGAAGATGTAATCGATAAAATTAAAACGTGCTTCAATGTTGTTGGTGATATCGCCATAGAAACAACTATAGCGGATATTAATGAATATAATGTTCAAAAGCTGAAGTTGTATGGAATCAATATGATCAGCATCGGCGTGCAAAGTTTTGATGAAAAATATTTAGAATTATTGGGAAGGAATTATACTTCTGAAATGATCAAGCCGGCACTAAAGCTTTTAAAAGAAGCAAACTTCGATACTGTAAATATTGATTTGATGTTCGCATTCCCTGGGCAAAGTGAAAAGGAAATCATGGATGATTTGAAAAAAGCGAATGAATACGGCATTGAGCAAATAACTGCGTATCCATTATTTACATTTCCATATTCATCTATAGGAGAGTATCTTAAAATTAATAAAATTAAAATGCCGAAGTTTTTTGCTAGACGGAAATTTTATAAATTGATTCACGATTATTTTATTGATAATGGTTATGAAATGACCTCCGTTTGGAGTTTTAAGAAAAATAATATTCAAAGCAAAAGATATTCATCTGTTACACGGGAAGATTACATCGGATTTGGAGCTGGAGCGGGGTCGAGGTTTAAAAGTCAATTTCATTTCAATACATTTACAATTGCTGAATATGAGAAAAGATTATTTGAGGATAAACTTCCTATTGCCGTCAACATGCCGATTTCAGAAAGATTGTCTAGGTATTATTGGCTTTACTGGAGATTATACGATACACGGTTTTCGATAGAAGAGTTTAATAAATATAGTGATTGGAAAATGAAAACTTTGATGAAGATATTTACGATTTTAGGGTTTTGCAAAAAGAATGAAAATAATTATTTTCTCAATGAAAGAGGTTCATTTTGGATACATTTAGCTCAGAATTATTTTGTGCTCAATTACATCAATAAAGTATGGAGTGTTATGAAAGAGCAGCCTTTTCCAGAAAGAATTAGAATATAGGTTAATAACTTAATTATTGACATAATTGATGAATGACTTTAGAATATAGTTGTGTTAATAATTTGTTTGGTGCCCGAATAGGGAGAATAGGGAATGAAGTGAAATTCTTCAGCGGTCCCGCCACTGTAAAGTAGAGCTTTATATCATACCACTGTTTCGATGGGAAGGGGTATAAATGCGATGATGCTAAGCCAGGAGACCTGCCAAGTAAATGATTTGATTTGAACAATGGTAAAGTTTGAATTCTATTTGTTATGCAAATAGAATTTGGACTTTTTTTATTTTGTAAATAAATTGCGAGATAATAAAACGGGAATCAAGTCGATTTAGCATACTATTTTAAATACGGGGTGATATTTTGAAATTATTAGAAGAAACATTAAAGAAGATTGGACCAATCGACAAAGAAATGATAAAAAAATCGAGGCAAAGAGTAGACAGCCTTATTAAGCCGGTTGGCAGCATGGGAAGAATAGAAGAGTTTCTTGTTCAATTAAGCGGTATTAAAAATGAGCTTTATCCAGAAATAAATAAAAAAGCTATAGTAATTATGTGTGCCGATCATGGAGTGATCGATGAAGGTGTAGCAATCAGCCCAGCTGCTGTGACGCTTTTACAAACAATAAACTTTGCTAAAGGGTATACGGGTGTATGTGCTTTGGCAAAGCAAGCTGGAGCTGATATTGTACCTGTCGACATTGGTGTGTTTGAAGATGTTGAACACGAGGGTGTAATAAATAAAAAAATAAGATATGGGACCAGCAACATGAGAATCATGCCTGCAATGTCTTATGAAGAAGCTGTAAAATCTCTTGAAATTGGGATTGAGATTGTACAAGATTTAAAAGACAAAGGATATGATATTGTAGGAACTGGTGAAATGGGAATTTGTAATACT
>DAOUQP010000006.1 GCA_030625575.1 Eubacteriales bacterium
AATATAGTGTTTATCGGAATGATGGGAAGTGGAAAATCTACAATCGCTAAAGAAATATCAAAAAAACTTAATGTTGATTACTATGATACAGATCAAATGATTGAAAATAGAGAAGGTAAAACCATAACTGAAATTTTTGAACTATATGGTGAAAACTATTTTCGAAAATTAGAAGATGATTTAGTAAAAGAAGTTTCAAGATGTGAGAATTCAATAATTTCAACCGGTGGAGGAATTATTTTAAATCCAGAAAACATCTCCTTGTTAAAGGAGAATGGATTGATTATTTACTTAGAAAATTCAGTTGATGATTTAGTAAGCAGACTTAAAGAAGAATCCAGCAGTAGACCGTTGATAATAAAAAACGACTTACATACAAAAATTGACGAATTGTTGAAACAGCGTGAGAATTTGTATAAAAAAGATGCGGATATCATAATCGAGAATAAAAAAATTGATACTACAATAGAAAAGATATTTAACTTTTTATCTTAGTAGGGGGCAAATCGGTGAAAATATTAATAATTAATGGCCCAAATTTGAATATGTTAGGGAAAAGAGAAGAAAATATTTATGGCAAAAACACATATGAAGATTTATGTAAGCAATTAAATGAATTTTCGTTTGAGAATAATATTGAAATTGAATTTTTCCAAAGTGCCATTGAAGGTGAAATCGTCAATAAAATTCATCAGTTTCAAAATTACGATGGGTTGATTATTAACCCTGCTGCCTTCAGCCACTATTCAATAGCGATTTATGATGCTTTATTAATAGCTAAAATACCTAAAATCGAAGTTCACATAAGTAATGTTCACAATAGAGACGATTTTAGGAAAAATTTAATAACTGCACAAGCTGTTGATGGAATTATTTCCGGGCTTGGTTTTAAAGGTTATGAATTAGCTTTGGAATATATTATAGCCACAAATGTATAATATGTGGTAGAATAATGAGTGTGATTTAAACAGAAAATTAGACGGAGGTAAATATATGATTTCAGCTGGTGATTTTAGAAAAGGTGTAACATTTCAAATTAACAATAGACCATGTGTCGTTGTTGATTTTCAACATGTTAAACCAGGCAAGGGTGCGGCTTTTGTTAGAACGAAATATAAAGATTTGATTACTGGAGCAATTCGTGAGGAAGCTTTCAATCCTTCGGAAAAATTTCCTAGGGCACATATAGAAACAAAAGCTATGCAATATCTGTATAATGATAGTGAGCTTTATTATTTTATGGATAACGAGACATATGAACAAATTCCTGTTTCTTTTGATTTAGTTGAAGATGCAATTAAATTTCTAAAGGAAAATGATACTGCAACATTGAAATTTTATCAAGGAAGTTGTTTTGTTGTCGAACCGCCAACTTTTGTAGAATTACTTGTAACTGAAGCAGAGCCGAGTGTCAAAGGCGATACAGCGTCAAATGTTACAAAAAAAGTTAAGGTTGAAACAGGTGCAGAATTTAACGTACCTCTCTTCATTGAAGAAGGTACTGTTATAAAAATTGATACACGAACAGGAGAATACTTGTCAAGAGTATAAAAGGAGGAAATAATAATGAGTTATTTAATGGAAAGAGTTTCATATCTTAAAGGTTTAACAGATGGTCTTGAAATTGACAATTCAACAAAAGAATCTAAGGTACTATTAGAAATGGTAAGCATTTTAGCAGATTTTGCTGAAGCGATTGAAGATTTAGATGATGAAGTAGGAGAATTGGATGAATATTTAGATGTCATCGACGAAGATTTAGATGATCTTGAAGATTTTATCTACGAAGAGGAAGAATTTGAGTATGATGAAGTAGAATGTCCTTACTGCGGCGAAATTTTGAATATCGATTCTGATTTCTTTAAAGATGGAGAATGTGAGAAAGAAATAGTTTGTCCAAAATGTAATGAAGAATTTATATTGGATAATGATGAGTGTGATGAAAGCGATGAAAGTGATGAAAGTGATGAATAACCCGTTTTACGGGTTATTTTATTGTGATTTGCTCGATAATTTAGTATAATTTAATTAATTGGGGGCGATGTTATGTCTGAAGAAAGCAAAAAAAATGTAAATGAACTTGGGCAAGTGAATATCTCAGATGAAGTTATTGAAATTATTGCCGATATTTCAGTAAAAGAGATTAAAGGGGTTAAAGGACTATATGGTAATATTACTAGTGATATAGCAGGTATTTTTTCGAAAAAAGGACACACTAAGGGTGTAACTGTAGAAATTATTGATGAAAAAGCAGTTTTAAACTTAAATATTATTGTAGATTTTGGTGTGAAAATTCCTGAAATTGCTTGGCAAGTTCAAGAAAATGTAAAATCAGCCATTGAAGCAATGACAGACATTAAAGTTGAAACAATTAATGTCAACATTGCAGGAATTAATTTTATCAAATAAAATCAACTTTCCGTAATAAGTTGATTAAGCTATATGAGGTGTAGAATGAGTAGGATTAAAACAAGAGAATTAGTAATGATACAACTCTATCAGATGGATATTCATAACGATTATAAATTTTATCCATCTGTAGAGAAAACAATTGCAACAAAGATTCATGATGGCAGAGAAATAAAATATGCTATGCAGATTTTTAAGGAATTTACACAGAACAAAGATATAATAGATAAATTAATTATCGATTTTAGTGAAAATTGGAATATAGATCGTATAGCCAAAGTAGATTTGGCAATTATTAGATTATCGATAACAGAAATGCTCTTCTCGAAATCTGTACCTGAATCTATATCAATCAATGAAGCCATAAATTTATCTAAAAAATTCAGTGATGAGGATTCATATAAATTTATCAATGGTCTTTTAGGGAAAATTGTCAGGAGTCAACAATGATAACTTTAGGTGTCGATACAAGCAATTATACGACATCTATTGCATTATCAAATGACTACAATGAAGTGATTTTAGATTTAAGAAGACCATTAAAAGTACCAAACGGCAGTATAGGCTTAAGGCAATCGGATGCGTATTATCAGCATATTCAAAATTTATCTCAAATGTTGGATGAAATCAGTAAATATGCTATGGACATTGAAAAGATAGTTATATCAACACAACCGAGAAATCTTGAAAATTCCTATATGCCTGTATTTAATGCAGGTGTTTTTTTTGTAAAAGCGATGAATTTTAATAACCAATATGAAATCATAGAATTATCACATCAAGAAGGACATATTCTGTCTGGTTGGTGTGAATATTTCAGTAATGTCGACGAGTTTTTTTTGTTGCATATATCTGGAGGAACAACAGAATTATTAAAAGTTAAAAAAACAAATGCAAGATTGAAATCTCAGATAGTTTACGAGAGCTTGGATATTAGTTTTGGCCAATTACTTGATCGCATTGGTAATTATATGAATTTGGATTTTCCTGCAGGCATGTATTTGGACAAGATTGCAGACAAATATATAAAAACAAATTTCAAGATATCTGCAAATGAAAAAGGTTTTAATCTCTCTGGAATGGAAAATAAATTCAAAAATATTTATGATGAAACCAGTGATTCAAAATATGTTGCAAATTTAACTTTTTCATATATTGTTGAGATAATTGAATCAATCAATTACCGCTTTGTAAAGAGTCAACCTTTATTAATTGTTGGTGGTGTTGGGGAAAGCTGTTTTTTGAGAGATAATATCGCAAAAAGCAATATCATTTTCACAAAGAAGAATTTATCGAGAGATAATGCTGTAGGACTTTCTCAATATCCGTTTATTCTGGAGGAAATATGAATTTAAGAACATTAAGCGTTACTGAGTTAAATCAGTATATCAAAAGAATAATTAATTCTGATCCGATTTTGAATGCTATCAAGGTGGAGGGTGAAATTTCAAACTTTAAAAAGCATTCTAGTGGACATGCATATTTTTCAATTAAAGATGATAATAGTCGAATTAATTGTGTGATGTTCAGCAATTATTTTGACTCTATTGATTTTATACCTAAAGATGGCCAGATGGTTGAAATATTTGGTCGTGTTTCGGTTTATGAAAAAAATGGAACATATCAACTTTATGTCAACCAAATGAAAAGCGCGGGAATTGGATACCTATACAAAAAATATACTGAATTGAAGGCGAAATTAGAAGAAGAAGGTTTATTTAATATTCTATATAAAAAGAATATTAAAAAGTATCCTAGAAAAATTGCAATAATAACTTCAAAAACAGGGGCGGCTATACATGATGTGATATCTGTTGTGAGAAGAAGGAATCCGTTGATAGAGATATTGATTCTTCCATCATCAGTACAGGGTGAAAACACTGTTGATGAAGTCACTAAAGCATTTGATGATTTAAAAAACAGAAAAGATATCGATACTGTTATTTTAACAAGAGGCGGCGGTTCTTATGATGAGCTTTTCAATTTCAATGATGAAGTCATAGCAAGAAAAATTCACGAATGCGAAGTACCTGTCATTAGCGCTATCGGACATGAAGTCGATTTTACAATAGCAGATTTCGTTGCTGATTTAAGAGCACCGACACCATCGGTAGCTGGAGAATTGGTTACTGAGGATATATTTACAATTATCGAAGAACAGAAAAAATTACTAAATAATATGGAATATGTTATCGAGGGTAATATCAAAAAATACGAAAAATCATTTAGTAAATATCATTATGATTATCTGCAATTTCCTATTATTAAGCAATTGACAGATAATGTTCATATTTTAGATAATACAATGAATAATATAACCCATTTAGTCAACAATCAATTGGTTGATGTCGAGCATAAGTATCAACTGATTATGGAAAAAATAAATGGTAATAATCCTCTCAATATGCTAGAAAAAGGTTATACTAGGTTAAGAGATAAAAATAACAATACAATTATTAAATCGATTGACGATGTAAAAGAAGATCAAATGATTTGCAATGAATTAAAAGATGGTCAAGTGTTATCGAAAATCTTTAAAATCGAGGTGTCTAAGTGAAAGAGATCAATTTAGAAAATAATTTAAAAGAGCTGGAAAAAATATTTGAGAAACTCGAAAACGAGAATATCCCACTAAGCGAATCGTTGAAGTTGTTTGAAATGGGTATAAATATATATAGAGAAAGTATTGATGAAATTGAAAAAGTGAAAACACAAATTACTATTTTAGTTGACAATAAAGAGAAAAAAATTGATGTAGGGGATTTAAATGAATAACGATTATAGAAAAATCAAAACTCTTATAGAAGAACATTTAACGACTTACTTTAAAAATGAAAATAATAATCACGAAAAAAGATTTAATGAAATAATAAATTACTCTCTTTTGGCAGGAGGGAAAAGATTAAGACCTGTTTTATTGTATAAAACTACAGAATTATTGAATGGTAATCTTAAATACGCTTTAGAACTGGCATGTGCTTTAGAAATGATTCATACTTATTCATTGATTCATGATGATTTGCCTGCTATGGATAATGATGATTATAGAAGAGGTAATTTGACATCTCATAAGGTTTATGGAGATGCAATGGCTGTTTTGGCAGGAGATGCTTTATTGAATAGGGCATATGAAATTATCATAAGCACAATTCTAGATAGCAATGGCGATAAAGGTGTAATAAAAGCTTCAGAGTTAATTGCGAATTCTGCTGGATTTAAAGGAATGATAATAGGACAGGTTGTAGATATTGATACTGAGAACAAAGATATCTCTAAAGATGTGCTTAATTATATTATTGAAAACAAAACAGGCAAATTATTGATTGCGGCAATAGTGTCAGCGGGATATTTGAGTGATTTAAATGAATCGGAGATCGAATTGCTTAATAAGGCTGCTTACCATATTGGATATAGTTTTCAGCTGATAGATGATTATTTAGATGTTGCTGGTGATTCTGACCTCGTTGGAAAATCTATAGGCAAAGATAATAAACTTGGTAAGAATACATATGTAAAGTATAATGGTATTGAGAGAACTCGAAGTGATGCACAAAATCATTTAAACATCGCTAAGGATACTCTGGAGATGATTGAAGGATATAAATTAGATTTTCTTTATGATATTATCGAGTATTTAAAAAATAGAGAAAAGTAGGTAGAAATATGGTTGCTAAAGAAATATTTTTTAATCAATACTTTTATATTGCTTTTATAGCATGGCTAATTGCTCAACTAAGTAAAGTTGTAACGAATTTAGTGATTGAAAAAAGATTGAACTTATATCGTTTGGTTGGATCAGGCGGAATGCCGAGTTCTCACTCTTCTTTTGTTATGGGATTATCGACTTCCATAGGATTGGATAAAGGTTGGGATAGTGCTAGTTTTGCTATTGCTTTGGTATTTTCTTTGGTCATTATGTATGACGCATCCGGCGTTAGAAGAGCGGTTGGAAAACAGGCAATAATACTAAATACTATGCTTGATGATTTATCTAAGCATAAACATATTGAGCAAGAAAAATTAAAAGAGCTTATTGGACATACACCTTATGAAGTTTTAGTTGGAGCAATATTAGGCATTGTAATTGCAAATTTAATGTTATAGTGAATATATGGTGGTGCAGTATTCTAGTCAACAAATCCAATCCCCAAGGCGGGGCTAAAAATCCGTCAAAGGGCACATCGATGAAGTTCCTGGTTTTGGCTTGTGACGCCCAGTCATGGGCTTTTGCTGGGAGTAAGGAACTAGGGGCGTGCTACAATGGCATGTAGCATACGACCCTTATTCCGTGGAGACTTGCTATATGCAAGATGAAACCTATCTGTAGTGAAACTACAGATAGTGTAGCCTGCCTTGAGTGGCGCTTGGTAGACGGTAGTTAAATGTATCGCTATTGGCCAATAGCGATATATCATCGCTAATCTAAACCATCACTGCAAAAGAGGCTAAGGATTAGATGCGTTGTTGAGGAAAACTCCTAGACTGTTCGTAAGAAGTAGAACGGGGATTAAAGTGTGAGCTAAGTGGTAATTCAGTCTTATTACTGGTGACAGTGTAAATAACTACATAAAAGGAAACTGCTGATTTGGTGACAAATCAGTGTAGTTATGGGAAACCCTACTGGACCTAAGCCGCAAAGTTTACTCGTTTTGCTACCACCTTTATTAAAATTTGGAGATTGATTATGAAAATAAAAAAAGAAAACAAGTGGATAATTCATGTGTTTTTTATGACGTTTTTTTTGGCTGTAAGCATTAGTGTTCTGTCGGAAATTTCTATTAAAAATTTAAATATAGTATATTCGATTATTATATTAATGATAATTGTTTTTACTGGAATTATATTCGATATTATCGGTATAGCTGTTACTGCAGCGAATCCAAAACCGTTTAACGCTATGGCGTCAAGAAAAATAAAAGGTGCGAAAAAAGCGGTTAATTTAGTGAAGAAAGCTGATAGAGTATCAAATTTCTGCAATGACGTTATCGGTGATATCGCAGGAATTTTAAGTGGTGCCGCCATTGCCGGCATATCGATTAAAATGGCACGATATGATTATTCTATATTAAATATATCTCTTATTGCAGTTATTCTTAGTGGTTTAACTGCTTCGTTTACTGTTGGAGGCAAAGCCTTCGGTAAACAAATCGCAATCAGAAAATGGGAAAAAATAGTATTTTATACAGCGCTGATTCTTTATCTAATTGAAGATAAAGTTAAAATCAAAGTAATGAAATAATGGAGTTGAAATTTTGAATATTTTAGATTCAATCAAAAAACCATCAGATATTAAAAAACTAAAAATAAATCAGTTGAATCAATTGTCAAATGAATTAAGAGAATTTATCCTTGAAAGCGTTAGTCAAACAGGGGGACATTTAGCTTCAAATCTAGGAACAGTTGAACTTACAATAGCATTGCATTATGTTTTTAACAGTCCTGAAGATAAATTGATATGGGATGTTGGACATCAAGCATATGCTCATAAGATTTTATCAGGAAGAAAAGATGCATTTAGCACTCTTAGACAGCTAGATGGACTAAGTGGATTTTTAAAACGATCTGAAAGTGAACACGATATTTTGGAAGCAGGTCATAGCTCAACATCGATATCTGCCGCATTGGGTTTAGCGAAGGTAAATGAAAATCTTGGTAATAATGATAATTACGTACTGCCGATTATCGGGGATGGAGCCTTAACAAGTGGAATGGCATTTGAAGCGCTTAATTACGCCGGTCAATGCAAAAGCCAACTGATTATCATACTGAACGATAATGAAATGTCGATATCCAATAACGTCGGCAGCATTTCAAAATATCTGAATAAAATCAGAGGATTTAAACTGTATACATCCTTAAAGCGTTCTATGGTTAATAAGTTAACTAAATCACAAATAGGTACAAAAACTTATCATGTGATTTCAAAAACAAAAAGTAGCTTTAAAGAATTATTTATTCCAGGAATGCTATTTGAACATTTTGGATTATCTTATATTGGACCAGTAGACGGTCATAATATTAAAGAAATAATTGAAACATTGGAACTTGCAAAAAAATTGGATAAACCAGTTCTTTTTCATGTGAAAACTGTAAAAGGAAAAGGTTATTTGTCTGCTGAGAAAAATCCTGATTTATATCACGGTGTTGGAAAATTCGATTTAAAATATGGAATAACACCATCAGATAAATCAACATATTCGAATGTTTTTGGAAACCATTTACTTGATATGGCAAAGAATGATAGTAGAGTCATTGTATTGACTGCTGCGATGTCGTCCGGTACTGGGTTGAATAAATTTGCGGAAGAACTAAATAAACAGTTCATCGATGTCGGTATCGCCGAGCAAAATGCCGTTACAATGGCTGCAGGGTTGGCTATTGGAGGATTCAAACCTTATGTAGCTGTGTATTCTACTTTTTTACAAAGAGCTTTTGATCAAATAATTCACGATGTCGCCTTACAAAATTTAAGTGTTGTTTTTTGTATAGATAGATCGGGATTAGTTGGAAGTGATGGGGAAACTCATCATGGAATTTTCGACACATCTTATTTAAGTCTTATTCCAAATATAACTATCATGATGCCGAAGGATAGTAATGAACTTATTAGAATGCTGGATTTCAGTAAAGACTTCAACGGACCTTTGGTAATAAAATATTTTAAAGGTGAGTCATACACAATCAACGATGATGTAGATGATTTATTTGAACCTGAGCTTATAGTTAAAGGGGAAAATACTCTTATCATTACAACTGGTAGATTGGTAAAAGAAGCATACGATGCATCGGAAATAAACAATTTCAGCTACGGTGTTTTAAATGTAAGAACACTAAAACCTTTAAATTATGAAAGCATTTATAATATAGCAAAAGATTATGATAAAGTATTTATTATTGAAGAAAATATAAAAACAGGTAGTTTTACCATGCAAATGGAAAATCATTTTCTAAAAAATGGATTTACAAATGTTGAAACATTCAATTTGCCTGATACATTCATAGAACATGGAAGCATCAATGAGTTGCTTGACAGGTACCAATTAGATGCCAAGGGAATAATTAACCATATAAATAAAGGAATGTGATTACTTGAAAATTAGAATAGATCAATTGATGCACGACACCGGACTGACTGATTCTAGAGAAAAAGCAAAGCGATTGATTATGTCTGGAATTATCTATATAGATAATTTAAGAGTAGATAAACCTGGAACTAAAGTTGATAGTGATTCAAATATTGAAATTCGGGGTAAGAAGTTGAAGTACGTCAGTAGAGGCGGGCTTAAGCTCGAAAAAGCGATTGAAAACTATAATATAAATTTAAAAGAAAAAGTTTGTATGGATATTGGTGCGTCTACAGGTGGGTTTACAGATTGTATGCTGCAAAATGGTGCTAAAAGAGTTTATTCAATCGATGTCGGATATGGCCAGCTTGACTGGAAGCTTAGAAATCACGAAGCGGTAATAAATTTAGAAAAGACAAATATGCGTTATATCACTTTTGATAAAATCGGTGAAAAAGTCGATTTTATCAGTATTGATGTTTCGTTTATTTCAATAAGTAAAATTGTTCCGGTTCTAGATCAATTTGCAAAGGATACAACAGAAGCGGTTATATTAATCAAGCCTCAATTCGAAGCAGGTAGAGAAAATGTTAAAAAAAATGGGGTAGTGAGAGAAAAGTCTATTCATGAAGAAGTTTTGAATAAAACAATTCAAATGATTAATGATAATCATTGGGAAATAATTGAATTGACTTATTCGCCGGTTAAAGGACCTAAGGGAAATATTGAATTTCTTGCATACTGTAAACGCAATGAAAATGCAGATATTCTTTTTAATGAAGAATTGATTAAAAACATTGTTGCAGATGCACATAATAATTTATAATAGGAGGCATTTATGAAGTATAATAGGCATTCTAAAATTTTGGATATCATTGAGCATAACGAAATTGAAACTCAAGAAGATTTGGCGGAAGAATTAAAAAAACAAGGATTCAACGTTACTCAGGCTACAGTATCTAGAGATATTAAAGAACTTCGCCTGATAAAAGTGTTATCCAAAACTGGTCGGTATAAATATTCAATAATTAATCAAAATGATGCGCCGATCTTAAAACGCTTCATAAATTTGTTTAAAGATTCTGTAATATCCCTAGACCATTCTGGCAATATTGTCGTTGTAAGAACTTTAATAGGCTCGGCAAACGCTGCTGCCGCTGCTATAGATGCTTTAAGAATTGACGGAATTGTAGGTACAATAGCAGGCGATGATACGATATTTATTTTGCTTAGAACTGAAGAGGAAAGTCTTAGAGTTATTGATATTTTTAAAGAAATAATCGGGTAGCAGGTGATGCAATGCTTCTAGAATTAAATATTAAGAATTTCATTATAATTGATCAAATAAATGTTAAATTTGATAAACGGTTGAATATCATTACTGGTGAAACGGGAGCTGGAAAATCGATTATCATCGAAGCAATTAATTTGGCATTAGGGAAAAAAATTAAAAATGCCACTCAAAAGATAAAAGGTGACAAGGCTATTATTGAATTGATTTTTGATGTTGACCCTAAAAAAATAAATTTGTCTATTATTGATGAGGAATTAATTAATGATGGCATTTTTGTTATTACAAGAGAAATTTATACTAATGGAAAAAGCATTTCCAGGTTAAATGGAAAAATAATTTCTCAAGGTAATCTACTGCAATTGACAAATCAGTTGATTGATGTTCACGGGCAACATAAACATCAATCATTATTGGATGAAAAAACTCATTTAAAAACAATCGATGCATTTGGATATAAGGAAATTGAATCTAATTTAAATGAAGTTAAAAAATTGAGCGACAGATATTTCGAAATTTTAGAGAATATTAATCTTACTATCAATAATGAAACAAATTTTGATGTTGATTATTTGAAGTTTCAGTATAAAGAAATTGAGAGTGCGAATTTAAATATTGTAGAAGATAATGAAATAGAAGATAAATTTAATAGGTTAAGCCACTTGGAAGATATAATCAACAATCTACAAGAGAGTAGTTTATTGATTGACAATGAAAATGGAATATTAAATCAATTGGTTATGGCAAAAACCAATTTAAATAAAATATCAAATTATGATTCCAACATTTATGATATTTTGAATCGAATCGAAAGTTTGGTTATTGAATCTTCAGATATAAGCAGTGAAATCAATCATTTGTTAAGTGCTTATGATTTTGACGAGCATGAATTCGAGAAAATTGAAAACCGATTTTCGGAATTAAATCTCTTAATGAAAAAATATGGCAATTCATTAGAATCTATTATAGAGTATAAAGATACTATTCAGGAAAAAATTGATAAAGTAAATAGAAGAGAAATTATTTTAAAAGAATTGCAAGAAGAAATGGAAATCATTTATAAAGAATATTTTATAAAATCGAAAGACTTGTCTATTCAGAGAAAAGAAGTATTCAAAGTATTCAAAAACAAAATAAGAGCTGAAATAAGTGAATTAAATTTGAAAGATATAATTTTTGAAGCTGATTTTAAAGAAAAATTAAGTAACGACAATATAAAAGTGACTAAAACCGGATATGATGATTTGCAATTTTTATTAAGCGCCAACAAAGGAATGAAACCAATGCCGTTAAAAGAAACAGCATCAGGCGGAGAAATTTCCAGAATTATGCTTGGTATAAAAATTGTTCTATCAGAAATTGACGAGATTGATACAATGATTTTTGATGAAATAGATACAGGAATCAGTGGTGAAACTGCATTTAAAGTAGGTAAGAAAATGGTTGAACTTTCAAAAAGAAAACAAATCATAGCTATAACTCATTTACCTCAAATAGCAGCTGCAGCCGATAGACATTTTAAAATTGAAAAGCTAGAAGGATTATCTCAATTGATACCTCTTGACGAGAATGAAAAGATCAATGAAGTGGCACGTATTATTTCTGGCTCAACTGTAGATAAACACGCAATAAAAAATAGTCAAAGTTTAATTGAACAAATAAAAAAAATATAATACCATCGGAGTGAAATAATGAAAGTAAGAGTAGAAAGTTTTATTAAATATTTACATAGTAATAAGTTATCTCATAATACTATAATATCGTATGAGAGAGATATAAGAGAATTTAGTAAATTTCTTAGTTCAAAAAATATTATTGATTATCAAGAAATTGAACAAGTTCATATTAGTGATTTTGTTGATCAAATGACACTTAAAGGAGTAAGCAATTCGACAATATATCGCAAATCAACGACAATCAAAAAATTCTTTTCGTTTTTGTTGAAAGATGACTTGATTACTCATAATCCTACTTTAGAAATTAAAAGACCGAAAGTTAAAAGAGACCTGCCGGATTGTATTTCCAGAGAAGAATTTGATTTAATAGTGAATGAAATCGATAAAACCTCATTAGTAGGAAAAAGAGACTATTTAATATTTGAGTCGTTGTTTGGAACAGGAATTAAAGTTTCTGAACTTATCAATGTAAATGTTGATGACGTTAATATGAATACAAATGAATTAATGATTAATAACAACAACGTAAGAAATATTCCTTTGAAGACAGAACTCTTGGAAATAGTCAGTGATTACTTCATCAATACAAGAAGTAACTTCATTAAATATCCTACAGATGCTTTATTCTTAAATTACAAAGGTGATAGAATTTCAAGACAGGGAATCTGGAAAATCATTAAAAAATACTCTCATCAATCACCGATTGATAAGGAGATAAATCCTCATACTTTAAGGAACTCTTATGCAGTTCATTTATTCAACAATGGTGAAAAACCTGAACATGTAAGAAAAATTATGGGATATAACCATATTATATCTTCGAAATATTTTTCTTGTTGTACAAAGGAAGGAGTAGAATAATGTCGAGAATTATTTTAGTAATTATTGATAGTGTTGGTATAGGCGCAATGCCAGATGCAGAGAAATTTGGTGATTTTGGCGTTGATACCTTTGGTAATATTTATAAAACATTTCCTGATATGAAGATTGACAATCTAAAACAATTAGGAGTTAGCAAAATCGATGGCGTTGATTATATTGATTATAATGGTCAAATTATTGGTTCATATGGAAAAATGAAAGAACTTTCTAACGGTAAAGATACAACTACAGGTCATTGGGAAATTGCTGGTTTGCATATAGAGCAACCTTTCAAGACCTATCCAGATGGTTTTCCAGATCGAATAATAAAATTATTTGAAGAAAAAACAGGTAGAGAAGTATTATGTAACAAGCCTGCTTCTGGAACTGTAATAATTGAAGAATTTGGTGAAGAGCATTTAAAAACCGGGAAACCGATTGTTTATACATCGGCAGATAGTGTTTTTCAAATTGCAGCTCATGAAGATATAATTCCATTGGACGAATTATATTCTATGTGTCAAATAGCAAGAGATATTCTAATGGGTGAAGATCAAGTAGCTAGAATAATCGCAAGACCTTTCATTGGTGAAAAAGGTAAATTTGAAAGAACTCCCAATAGAAGAGATTTTTCACTTAGTCCGTTTGGCAAGACTATTTTAGATGAATTGAAAGAAAATAATTTCGATGTCATTGCAGTTGGAAAAATTGCCGATATTTTCAATAATCAAGGTATAACAGAAGATGTACATATTGTAAGCAATATGGATGGCGTCGATCACACGATACGCTATATCAAAGAAAATAACAATGGCCTCATCTTCACAAATTTAGTGGATTTTGATGCTAAATTTGGTCATAGAAGAGATGTTGAAGGATATAAAAACGCCATTGAAGAATTTGATTTAAGAGTTCCAGAAATGATAGAAGCCATGAATAAAGATGATATATTGATTATTTCAGCAGATCATGGTAATGACCCAACTTATAAAGGAACTGACCATACGAGAGAGATGGTACCTCTTCTTGTATATGGTGAAAACATAAAAAGAAATGCTAATTTAGGAATACGAAATTCTTTTTCAGATATAGCAGCGACTATCGCTGATTATTTCAAAGTGAATAATATCGGAAACGGCGTAAGCTTCCTAGATGAAATACTGGAGGATTAGAAATGGATTATAAAAGAAAAATCGAGCTTTCGACTGAATATATTCTAAAAGAGTTGAAAGGTATTGAAAATATTGAAGTAGCTCTGATTCTAGGATCGGGTTTAGGTGTTTTAGCAGATGAAATTTCAAATCCTATTATTATTTCATATGACGATATACCATATTTTCCAGTATCGACTGTTGAAGGGCATAAAGGTCAATTTGTAATCGGAAATTTATCCGGCAAGACTGTTATTGCAATGCAAGGCAGATTTCATTATTATGAAGGTTATGATATGAAAAAAGTAACTTTCCCAATTAGAATTTTCAGTGCATTGGGAATCAAGAAAATGATTGTAACAAATGCTTCTGGTGGGGTTAATCTAGATTATGTTGCTGGTGATTTGATGATTATTGAAGATCATATCAATTTTGCTTTTGATAATCCGCTAATCGGGAAAAATTGTTCAGAAATGGGACCTAGATTTCCTGACACTTCGAGAATTTATAAAGAATATTTAATGGATATCGCACAAGATTCCGCCAAAGAATTAAATATTGAAATAAAAAAAGGAGTTTATTTATTCAATACAGGTCCAACGTATGAAACACCTGCTGAAGTAAAAATGGCACGTGTTTTAGGAGCGGATGCTGTGGGTATGTCGACTGTGCCTGAAGGCATTGTTGCTGCTCATGAAGGTATAGATGTATTGGGAATCTCTTTAATAACAAATATGGCTTCGGGAATTTTAGATCAACCTTTAAGTCATAGTGAAGTTGTAGAAACGGCAGATAGAGTGAAAAATGATTTTATCAAATTAGTTAAAAAAATACTTGAAAAAATAGAGGTGAAATAATGCAACAGAAAATTAGTGAATCAGTAAACTATATCGAATCGAAGATAAATGTAGAACCTAAAATAGGTTTGATATTAGGCTCTGGACTAGGAGATTTAGCAGATGAAATAATCAACCCGATTGTAATCGAGTATAAAGATATACCACATTTTCCAGTTTCGACTGTAGAAGGACATAAAGGACAGTTGGTAATAGGAGAATTAATGGGGAAAAATGTTGTTGCTATGCAAGGAAGACTACATTACTACGAAGGGTACAGTATGCAAGATATTACTTATCCTGTACGTGTAATGAAAAAATTAGGTGTTGAAACACTTCTAGTGACAAATGCATGTGGAGGAATGAACCCGAAACTATATCCAGGAGCATTGATGCTTATTACAGATCATATAAATATGATGGGCGACAATCCTCTTATGGGTAAAAATCTTGACGATTTTGGACCTAGATTCCCTGATATGTCAGCAGCATACAATCCTGAATTGATCAACGTCGGTAGAAAAGTAGCAAAAGATTTAGATATCGATGTACAAGAAGGTGTTTATACAGCAATTAGTGGACCTTATTATTTGTCAAAAGCTGAATTAAAGATGCTTAGAACAATAGGGGGAGATACAGTTGGAATGTCAACTATTCCAGAAACCATTGTTGCAAATCATTCTGGAATTAAAGTCCTCGGAATATCTTGTGTTACAGATATGGCTATAGCTGAAACTTTAGAGCCTCTAGAACACGAAAAAGTAATGGAAATTGCAAATATGACAAAACCTAAATTTTCCGCTTATGTAAAAGGCATTATAAAAGAGGTCGAATAATATGAGAATTTACGACATAATTATGAAAAAAAGAGATAATGAGGAATTGTCAAAAGAAGAAATCAAATTTTTTATTGATGGATATACAGATGACAGTATTCATGATTATCACGCTTCAGCATTATTAATGGCGATATTTTTAAATAAAATGAACGAAAGAGAAACAATTGACCTTACTGAAGCTATAATGCATTCTGGAGAGACGATTGATTTATCTAATATTGAAGGAATAAAGGTTGATAAGCATTCAACTGGTGGTGTAGGTGATACCACTACTTTAATACTTGCTCCATTGGTTGCTTCTTTAGGAATCAAATTTGCAAAAATGTCAGGTAGGGGACTCGGACATACCGGCGGAACAATAGATAAACTAGAATCGATAAAAGGATTTCATACAAGCTTATCTACTGAAGATTTTATAAAGAATGTCAATGATATCAATGTCGCTGTTATCGGTCAAACGAAAAACATAGCACCGGCAGACAAAAAATTATATTCGCTTAGAGATGTCACTGCAACGGTCGACAATATAAGTTTGATAGCAAGTAGCATTATGAGTAAAAAATTAGCAGCAGGATCTGATGCTATAGTTCTAGATGTAAAAGTAGGTTCAGGTGCTTTTGTTAAAAATTATGAAGATGCTGTAGAATTGGCAACTTTAATGGTTAAAATCGGCGAAGGTATGGGAAGAAGAACAATGGCTGTTATTTCTGAAATGGCTCAACCTCTTGGAAATGCAATTGGAAATGCAATTGAAGTTATTGAAGCTGTCGATATACTCAAAAATGAAGGACCAGATGATTTAAGAGAGCTTTGTTTGACTTTAGGTGCAAATTTAGTGGTAATGGCTAAAAAAGCTGATACTTTTGAAGATGCTTATAATCTACTAGAGGAGCAGCTAAGCAATGGTGAGGCTTTGAAATATTTTGAAAATTTGATTGATGCTCAAGGCGGAGAAACAAACTTTATCAATAATTATGACTCTTTACCTAAGGCTAAATTTATCGAAGAAGTATTTCCTCTAAAAGAAGGATACATTAAGACGATTGAATCTGACGATGTCGGTATTGCTTCTCTTATTTTGGGAGCAGGTAGAGAAAACTTAGAGGATGAAATCGATCATGCTGCAGGTATATACATTCTTAAGAAAATAGGCGACTATGTTACAACTGATGAACCTATGGCAATATTCTACACTAATAAAGAAAGTTCAATCAAAGATGCCAAGAAAAGATTTCATTCTGCATTTGAATACAGCGATGAATCTATCGAACATCCTAAATTGATCAAGGCGATAGTATCAAAAGATGGTGTGACTAAATTCAAATAAAATATAAAATGGCATAAAAGCTGTATTCAGTTTGATTGCCATTTTAATTTTGGAGTAAATTATGAATATAAAATTAAATGAGAGTTTACAATTGAATATTGAAAACGTGCTATTTGAATTTACTGAAGAATTTTATATAGTTGGTGGCTATATAAGAGATTTAGCTCTTGATATCGAGTCGAAGGATATCGATATAGTAATACCGGTGGATTTTATTGTAATGAAGAATATTTTTGATCATATTAAAAAATGTTTTCCGCTTGATTTTATTGATTATGTTGATGAATACTATAATATTCAGTGGCAACACTTGGGATATAAAATTGACATTGTTCCCATGAGAAAAGAAATTTATTCATGTGAAAGCCATAAACCAAAGATTATAAAAGGAACATTCATTGATGATTTAATACGTAGAGATTTTACGATAAACTCATTATATGTAAAGATCTCTAGAGGGAAATCCAATAAAGTGATTGACCCGTTGAATGGTTTGAAAGCTATAAATGAAAGAAATATCATTATTAATTATACCAATAGCTTCAAAGATGATCCTACAAGGTATTTTAGGCTTTTTATTTATAAAAATCGATTGAATTTCAATGTCGATGATTCCATTCTCGACATTATTTCTAAAGATGATCTTAATAAGTTGTCAAATTTCAATTTGGTCAATGAACTTGTAAAAATACTTCATGAGGAAAAGGCATATGAGATCTTAACGGATTTATTTGATTATGGTATGCTTGAACGTTTGCATATTGGCGTAATACCAGTAATGGATGCAAGCGATTCAACCAATGAAAAATTATTAAAGTTACTAAAATCTAATAATGCTACTGTAAATCTATTTAAAGAAATGAACATTTATAGTAAACTAATAAAGAGGATACAATAAAAGGTGATGCTATGACTTTGCAACTAAAAATAAATGAATTTGAAGGTCCTTTCGATGTTCTTTTACATCTCATCGAAAGAGATGAAATGGATATATATAATATTCAAATTCATAAAATTACATCTGGATATATTTCGTATATAGAAAACATGAAAGAAATTGATATGGAAATTGCAGCGGAATTTATTGTTATGGCTTCAATTTTGATAGAAATCAAGTCTAAGATGTTATTACCTGATCAGAAACTTGAACCTCTTGATTTTGAAAATGAAGAAGATCCTAGATATGAATTGATAACAAAATTAATGGAATATAAAAAATATAAAGAATTGAGTAAAAAAATCAGCAATAAGAAAATAGACGACTCAATTGTTTTTATTGATGAAACAAATGTTTATCAAGATACAAGCTATCTAGAAGAAGATTATAAAAATATGTCATATGATATTGATTTGTTGCGAGAGGCGTTTGAAAAAATGCTTTCAAATTTAAAAAGATTTGATGAAGATAAATTGAATTATTTCAAGAAAATCAAAAGGGAAAGATTTACATTGGAATCAAAGGTGTTTGAAATAAAAGAGTTGTTCAAGAGAGAAAAAGAGATTACTTTTATGTCGCTGTTTAGTACTTCTGGAATACTTGAAGAGTTTATTACAACATTTCTTGCAATACTGGAAATCATAAAAAGTGAAAATATAAAAGTTGTTCAAAAGAAACAATTTAGCGAGATTATATTAATAAGTGGTGAGTAAATGAATAAAAAAGAATATTTAAATATTATAGAAGCATTATTGTTCTCAAGCGTTGAACCTGTAAGTATAAAAAAAATTAGTCAAGTTATCGAATTGACTGAAATTGAAACAAGAACATTTATAAATGAATTGGAAAATGAGTATAAAGACAACGAAAGAGGAATTCAACTTTATTATTTTAAAGATAAAGTACAGATTGGTACGAATTCTAAATATATCGAGCATATCAAAAAAATGATAAAAACTTCACGCAATAAAGGATTATCCGATGCTGCAATGGAGGTATTATCCATTGTTGCATATAAACAACCGATTACTAAAAGTGAAATTGAGTATATTAGAGGAATAAATTCAGATCGAATGATTAATCAATTGATCGAGAGATATCTAGTTGAAGAGAAGGGAAGACTTGAAAAAATAGGAAGACCCAAACTCTATGGAACTACAGATATATTTTTAAGAAATTTTAATATTTATTCGTTGAAAAATTTACCAAAAATTGATTATGATAATATTGAGGAATAGTTATGAGATTACAAAAGTATATTGCAAAATGTGGAGTAGCCTCAAGGCGAAAAGCTGAAGAAATGATTAAAAGCGGACTTATTTCTGTTAATGGTAAAATTGTTTCTGAAATGGGAATTAAAATCGATGTAGAAAAAGACATTGTAAAATTCAAAAATCAAATTATTCATCTTGAAAATAAAACCATGGTAATTTTGATTAATAAACCAGAAGGTTACGTTTCGACAACAGATGATCAATTCGGCAGAAAAACAGTACTAGACATAATACCGAATATAACTGAAAGATTGTATCCTATTGGCAGGCTAGACTACAATTCATGTGGTCTTTTATTATTGACCAATGACGGTGAATTGACATATCGATTAACTCATCCTAAACATCATATATCAAAAGTGTATCGAGTACATTTGGATAAGACTTTTAAGATTGAAGACAAAATGAAATTTGAAAAGGGTCTTATTATCGATGAGTATTTGACAAAACCTTCAAAGTTAATAATTGAAGATGAAAAAATATTGAAAATAACTTTATACGAGGGAAGAAATCGTCAAATTAGAAAAATGCTTGAACAATTAGGGTATGATATTCTCAAATTAGAGAGGATTCAAATCGGAGACATATTTGATAATGATTTAAGCCCTGGAAAACATCGTTATTTATCTGAGAATGAAGTGATGGAATTAAGGAGGGAATTCAATGATTGAATTAAAATTGGCAGAAAAACCATTTGTTTTTAATGATACTTCTTATACTAACTACTATGAATATTTTATATGCGTGATTAATCATGAGACTGTAGGATGGCTTCAATTTGAAATTGATACACCCTCATTGACTGATATTCAATTTATTGAAAAACATGATACATTCGTTAATAAAGATTCACTGATAAGAGCATCGCTAAATTATATGTTGGTGCACGGTTATTACGTATGTATGTTGAATTCAGAGCAATTTAAATTCTTTATCGATAAATACGCAGATAAAAATGTATTCGATAATGATTTCATTGATTTAGAGAAATTTTTCTCGCTGGGATGTAGCACTGATGTTTAATCATGTCGATGATTATTTAGATAAAATAATTAATGATCTATCAAATATTAAAACCATTGTCGATGCAACAGCAGGTAATGGTTTTGATACGTTGAAGCTTGCCAGAAAATTTCCTCTGTCTAAAATATATGCTTTCGATATTCAATCTATAGCGATTGATGCTACTAGAGAATTATTAAACAACGAAAATGTTTCCAATGTTGAATTAATTAACGATACCTATGAAAATATAAATAAATATGTGAATACCACTATAGATTTAGCAATTTTCAATTTAGGTTATTTACCTAAAAGCAATAAAAATATTCATACTCATTCAAAATCTACCATTAAGGCCATTGAATGCGTTTGTTCAACGTTGACGAAATATGGGTATGTTTTCATAACATCTTATCCTGGTTCGATAAGGGGGAAAGTAGAGGACATATCTCTTAATGATCATCTTAGGCTACTTGACCAAAATATGTTTAACGTAACACAAATCAATTTTGTTAATCAAAAAAATATACCACCAATTCTATATATGATCTATAAAAAATAGTATACATTTATTCACGTAATATTGCATTCAAAATGCAATATTTTTTTCATTTTAAATATATATTCGAAATTTGAAATATCTATTGCATTTTCGTTGCTACCTTGGTACTATATTCACAGAGTTTAATAAGGAGGGTTTTAAGTTGAATACTAAAGACCAATTAGATTTAAAAATCAATAAAGAATGGTGTAAAGGTTGTAATATTTGTGTTTCATTTTGTCCCACAAATGTATTAGCTTTGGATCATAATGAAAAAATTGAAATTGTTAATATCGATGCTTGTACTAAATGTGGACTATGTGAATTAAGATGCCCAGATTTTGCAATATGGTTAGGAGGAAAAGATAATGAGTAAAAAAATCAAATTGATGCAAGGTAATGAAGCTTGTGTTGAAGCCGCATTAATGGCTGGTATGAGATTTTATGCTGGTTACCCAATTACTCCATCAACTGAATTAGCAGAGTTATCTGCTTTACATCTACCATACTATGGTGGGAAATTCATTCAAATGGAAGATGAAATTGCTGGTATTGCAGCTGCTATAGGTGGTTCGTTGGCAGGTTTGAAATCTATGACTGCAACTAGTGGACCTGGATTCAGTTTAAAACAAGAGAATATTGGATATGCTGCTATTGCTGAAATTCCACTTGTAATTGTAAATGTACAAAGGGGTGGTCCTTCAACTGGATTACCGACATCTCCTGCTCAAGGCGATGTTATGCAAGCGAAGTGGGGAACTCATGGAGATCATCCAGTTATCGCTTTATCTCCAGACTCAGTAACTGAAACTTTTAATTTAACAATAAGAGCATTTAATTTAGCAGAAAAATATAGAACTCCTGTAATACTATTAACTGATGAAGTTGTAGGACACATGAGAGAAAAAATTGAAATTCCTGCTCAAGAAGATATTGAAATATATGATCGTGTAAAACCTAAAGAAAATGAAGAGTATGTTCCTTTTAAAACTGAAGAAGGAGAAATTGTTCCTAGAATGGCAAACTTCGGTGAAGGTCATAGATATCATGTAACAGGTTTGTTCCATGATGAATCTGGTTTTCCTAGCAATTCAAGTGAAAATGCAGAAGTTATGCTAGACCATTTGATGAATAAAATCGATAATAATTTAGATGATATTATTGACTATGAAGAATATATGATGGATGATGCAGAATTCCTGATTGTTTCTTACGGATCTACTGCAAGAACAGTAAGGAGTGCGATTAAAGCATTAAGAGCTGAAGGAATAAAAGCAGGTATGTTCAGAGCTATAACTCTTTGGCCGTCACCTGAGGAAAAACTAGCTGAAATTTCTAAGAAATTCGATAAAATTTTAGTTGCTGAAATGAATTTAGGGCAATATGTTCAAGAAGTACAACGTATTGTTAAATCAAATTCTGAAGTTTATCATATTGGTAGAGCAAATGGTGAAGTAACAACACCTTCTGAAATTGTCAATAAAGTTAAGGAGGTATTATAATGAGTAGTAATTTAATTAATGAGTATTTTAGAGAGTCAAAGTTACCTCATATTTGGTGTCCTGGCTGTAGCCATGGTATCGTTACAAGAGCAATAGCCAAGGCTATTGATGAATTAGGACTTGATAAAGACAAAGTTACAATAGTTTCTGGTATTGGTTGTTCTTCAAGAGCACCTGGATATATGGATTTTAATACACTTCATACGACTCACGGTCGCGCTTTGGCATTTGCTACTGGTGTGAAATTGGCAAATCCTGAATTAGATGTTATTGTAATCACTGGTGATGGTGATGCATCTGCAATAGGTGGTAATCACTTGATTCATGCTGCAAGAAGAAACATCGATATTACAACAATCGTTTTTAATAATAATATTTACGGTATGACTGGTGGACAATATTCACCGACAACGCCTACAGGTGCACTTGGAACTACTGCTCCACATGGAAATATCGATAAACCATTTGATATTGCTCAATTAGCTGCTGCTGCTGGTGCAACATACGCTGCAAGATCAACTGCTTATCATACTACTCAATTAATAAAATATATTAAAAAAGGTATTCAAAATAAAGGATTCTCATTAGTTGAAGCAGCTAGCATTTGTCCAACTTACTATGGTAGAAAAAACAAATCTGGTTCTCCTGTTAAAATGATGGAACACCTTAAAAATAATTTTGTTGATGTAAAAATAATTGATAAATTACCTGAAGAGAAAAAAGCAGGAAAAGAATTAATGGGTGAATTTAAAGACATTACTGCACCTGAATATACTGCTGAATATTTGAAATTAATCGATCGTTTGAAAGGAGCTGCAAAATAATGAATAACCATGCTGAAATAAGACTATCTGGATCAGGTGGTCAAGGTTTATTACTTGCAGGTGTTATCTTGGCGGAAGCTGCAATCATGGATGATAAAATTGCTATTCAAACACAAAGTTATGGTCCTGAGGCAAGAGGGGGAGCAAGTAAAGCAGAAGTAATCATTGCTAATGATGTTATTGATTTCCCGAAAGTTACTAGCCCGGATTTAGTTTTAGCATTAACACAAGTAGCTAGTGATAAATATTCTAAATCAGTTAATGACAAAGGCATTCTAGTTATTGATGATGAAGTTGTATTAGATGATAAATATGAATACGGAAAAATTGTAAAAGTTCCAATTATCAATACTGCTGTTGAAAAAGTAGGAAAGAGCATTGTTGCAAATATAGTTGCAATAGGTGTCATTGTTGAACTTACAAAATTAGTTTCTAGAGAAAGTGTTGAAAAAGCTGTTTTAGCACGTGTCCCTAAAGGAACTGAAGATCTTAATAAAAAAGCATTGGCGGAAGGTTATTTATTAGCACAATCTGTTATATAGTGGTGATTAAATGAAAAGAGAAGATACTCTAAAAGATATTAATTCAAAATATTCTAATTTGAGCAAAGGTCATAAAAAATTAGCTGATTATGTAATAGCAAATTATGATAAAGTTATTTTTATGACAGTGCATGAATTTTCACAAAAAGTTGGCGTAAGCGAATCAACTGTTGTTCGTTTTGCCCACTCGTTAGGTTATTCTGGTTATCCATCTTTTCAAAAAAATCTTCAAGAATCAATAAAAAATCGTTTGACTACTTTACAAAGATTTGAGCATATAAGTGAATTCGAAGGCGAAAAAAATGTTATTAAAGATATCATGGTTCAAGATATAAACAATATTCAAAAAACTATAAATAATTTAAATGTTGAAAAGTTGAAAGAAATTGCCAAAAAAATAAAAACTGCTGAAACTGTATATGTATTAGGTTTTAGAAGTTCAAAAGTATTAGCTGAATATTTAACATTTTATCTCAAATTTATTCATAGTAATGTAAAAATAATTCCAGCTGGAGCAAATGATATCTACGATGAGATTATTAATACAACCACACGTGATTTAGTAATAGCTATAAGTTTTCCGAGATATTCACGGCAAACCATTGAAATAGTTAAACTGCTTAGAGATAAAAAAATTGCTGTTTTAGGGTTGACTGATAGTTATAACTCACCTTTAGCTGAGAATGTATCAGAAGTTTTAACTGTGAATTATAACATTGAAACTTTTGTAGATTCATTGACAGCGCCAATGAGTTTGATAAATGCACTAATCATTGCACTTAGCTTGGATAATAAAAAAGCTCTGGAAAACAAACTTAATGGGCTTGAAAGTATTTGGGAAAAACAAAATATATATTTATAAAGCTGACGAAAGTCAGCTTTTTCATTTGACTATAATCTCATATATAGTTATTATTATTCTAGTAGAGTGAGGGTGAAATTAATGAAAATAGCTATTGATGGACCTGCAGGTTCAGGGAAAAGCACTATTGCAAAACAAATTGCAAATAATTTAAATATAACTTACATTGATACTGGTGCAATGTATAGAGCAATTACATTATACTGTTTAAATAATCAAATATCAGAAGACAATTTAGAAATGATTAAAAATGCTTTACATGAAATTAATTTAGAATTCATCAATAACATAATATTTATGAATGATTTGGATGTGTCTTTAGAAATCAGGTCACCTTTAGTAACTAACAATGTCTCTAATTATGCTAAAATAAGTATCATCAGAGAGTTTTTACAAGAAAAGCAAAAAATGATTGCTGAAGAACAGTCTGTGATAATGGATGGTAGAGATATTGGTACTGTTGTATTAAAAGATGCAGATATTAAAATTTTCTTAACCGCAACAGTAGAAGAACGTGCGAGAAGAAGACTTAAAGATTTAAGTGGTGACGGATATGAAATGGATATTAATATCCTTATAGAGGAAATAAGAAGGAGAGATGAAATCGATTCTACGAGATTACATTCTCCTTTAATGAAAGCTGAAGATGCAATTGAAATCGATACTTCTAAGATGACTATTGAAGAAGTTGTTGAAACTATTGAAGATTTAATTAGGAGAGGTTGACTATGTATCATGTTTATAAAAACATTGTAAAAATATTTTTTAGAATATTTTATAGAGTCCATATATACGGCTTGGAAAACTTGCCTAGAAATGAAGCTGTAATAATTACACCAAATCATTTTAGTAATTATGATCCTCTTGTTGTTGGTTCATTTTGCCCAATTAAATTAAATACTATGGCGAAAAAAGAATTGTTTAATAATAAGATTTTAGCTAAAATTATAAAAACCATGGGAGTATTTCCTGTTGATAGAGATGGTAATGATATCGGTGCAATTAAAACATCTTTAAAATTATTAAAAAACAACAAACCGTTATTACTATTCCCGGAAGGTACAAGAAATACAATAAACCCCAAAATTCATCTTGAAGGAAAACCTGGTGTTTCGTTGATGGCGATACGTTCAAAAGTTAAAATTGTACCGGTTACAATTGATTCAAATTATAGGTTGTTCGGCAGAATCAATATTTTCTATCATAAACCTATAGAACTCGATAAATACTATGGACAAAAACTATCAACTGATGAGTACACAAATATAGTCAATGAAATTTTAGATATAATATATGAGAAAGTGGAGCTAAAAAAATGAAAATTTATATTGCCAAAGAATCGGGATTTTGTTTTGGAGTAAGTAAAGCTATTGATATGGCCTATTGTGAGAAGCAAAAAATAGATATGCCATTATATACTTTTGGGCCTTTAATTCATAATAATCAGGTTATAAATAAATTATCGAAGAGTGAAATTATACCAATAGATGATTTAAAAGGATTAAACTCCGGAGATACTGTTCTCATTAGAAGTCATGGTGTTGCGAAAGATGTTTATGAATATGCAAAATCATTAAATTTAAAAGTTGTCGACGCAACATGTCCATATGTTAAAAAAGTCCATAACATTGTGAAAAAACATTGTAAGGAAGGAAATCTAATTATAATAGTAGGTGATGAAAACCATCCAGAAATTATTGGTGTAAAAGGATGGTGTTTGGATTATTCAACTATTATTAATCACCCGGATGATATTGATAATATTCAATTTGATGGAAAAATTATTGTAGTTGCTCAAACAACTTTGAAATATGATCTTTACAAATCAATACTAAGTAAAATTAATGATAGATTTGAAGACGTTTTAGTGTATAATACTATATGTAGTGCAACTTCAGAACGGCAAAATTCTACTGCTGAATTATCAGAAAATGTTGAATATATGATAATAATTGGCGGTAAACACAGTTCGAACACAAAAAAGTTATTTGAAATAAGTAAAATTAATTGTCCGAATTCTGTTCATATTGAAACTAAAGATGATTTGGTAATGAAAGAAGTCAGAAAATATGATAAAATAGGAATAACGGCTGGTGCATCAACGCCAGACTGGATAATAAATGAAGTTGTAGATAAATTGATAAATGAAGGTGAGGGAATACTAATGCATGATAATTCTGCTATGAGCGAATTAATGGAACAATTTGACGAATCGTATAATGTTCCAAGGAATGGAAAGGTTGTAAAAGGGAAAATTGTGATGATAACAAAAGACGAATTGATCGTTAATATTGGCTACAAGGCTGATGGAATAATTCCTAGAAAGGAAATTACATCGGATGAGTCTTTTGATTTAAATAAAGAGTTTGCTGTTGATCAAGAAATTGATGCTGTTGTTATTAAAAAAGATAATGGAGAAGGCAATGTCTTGTTATCTGTTTTGCGTATTCAAGCTAAGAAAGATTGGGAAAATATTGAAAATGCGTATAATAACAAAGAAATTATTACTGTAAAAATCGATCAAGTGGTAAAGGGCGGTTTAACTGCTTTTTATGAGCAAATTAAAGGTTTTATACCTGCTTCTCATATTAATATTAGATTTGTAGATAATTTAAAATCATATGAGGGAAAAAGTGTTGAAGTTGAAATAATTGAATTTAATAGAAAGAAAAATAAAATTGTTTTTTCTAGAAAAAATTTATTGAAAAAACAACATGAAGAAAACATGAATGAAGCATGGTCTAAAATTGAAATTGGTAAAGTAATGGCTGGTGTTGTAAGAAGATTCACTGATTTCGGTGCATTTATCGATTTAGGTGGCATTGATGGTTTGCTTCATGTTTCTGAAATTTCATGGGGAAAAGTTAATAAACCTCAAGATGCTTTAAAGAAAAATCAAGAAATCGAAGTTAAAGTTTTAGATTTTAAACGCGAAGAAAATAAAGTGTCTTTAAGTATGAAACAAATTACTACAAATCCTTGGGAAACTGTAGAAGAGAAATATTTACCTGAAGAAGAATACGATGGTAAAATTACTAGTTTAACTGATTTTGGTGCTTTTGTTGAATTAGAGCCAGGTCTAGAAGGATTAATACATGTTTCTCAAATTTCAAACGAAAGAGTTGAAAAACCGTCAGATGTATTAAAAGTAGGCGAATCTGTTAAAGTCAAAGTAATTGAAATAAACAAAGAAGAAAACAGAATAAAATTATCAATGAAGTAAATTAATAAAAAAAACTATGGTTTAGGCCATAGTTTTTTATTTGCTAAATTTTCATAAAAAAAGGATTGCTTTTTAGCAGTCCTTAAATAATCTTATTTCTTCAAGGATATTACTGTAATCTTTTTGAAGGAATGTCCATCGTTAAAATATACTACAAAATTATAATATATATAATTCAAATGAATCTCCCACCACTTAAATCTTTCAGATTTTGAAGTGTGGATGTTCTTCTAGATTTTTAGATAAAAACTCTTTTAAAATATTCAAAGTTATATATAATATAGAAAGGGAATATAGGAGGCAAGTTATGCAAAATCAAATTAGATTAAATATCAATAATGATGAAGTATTGGAAAATCAATATTATATTAATGAAATAAGAAGAACGAATGACGATTTCTTTTTGTCATTTAACGAGAAAAAGAAATTTCACATTATAACATATGGTTGTCAAATGAACGAACACGATTCAGAGAAATTAACTGCTATGCTAAAAAACATGGGTTATGAAGAAACCGACTCATATGAAACAGCAGATATTATAATATTCAACACATGTGCTGTAAGAGAAAATGCTGAACTTAGAGTCTATGGAAATCTTGGTCATATAAAACACATTAAAAAGACTAAAAAAGATTTGATTCTAGCTGTCAGTGGTTGTATGATGCAACAACCTCACATAGTCGAAGAAATCAAGAAAAAATATAAATATGTGGATTTAGTATTTGGGACCCATAATGTTCATAATTTCCCCAAATTATTAAGTTCTGTTTATGAAGAAAAAAAACAAATCATTGAAGTTTGGAATTCAGAAGGTAGAATTCTTGAAGGAATGCCTTATGAAAGAAAACTAGGGTTGAAGGCATATGTAAATATCATGTACGGTTGTAATAATTTCTGTACTTATTGTATTGTTCCATATACTAGAGGCAGAGAAAGAAGTAGAGAAAAAGAAAATATTATTGATGAAGTCAATAAATTGGTTCAAGACGGTGTGAAGGAAATCACTCTATTAGGACAAAATGTCAACTCATACGGAACAACTTTCGAAGAGCTATATGATTTTGCAGATCTTCTAGAAGATGTATCTAAAATAGACGGTATTGAGAGAATTCGCTTTATGACTTCACATCCAAAGGATTTAAGCGATAAACTTATATATATCATTAAAGATAATCCTAAAGTTTGTGAATATGTACATTTGCCGATACAATCTGGAAGCAATGCTATTTTAAAAAGTATGAATAGAAAATATACTAGAGAAGATTATCTTGAAATAGTAAGAAAATTAAAAGAAAATATTCCTAACGTTTCACTTAGTACTGATATTATAATTGGTTTTCCAGGAGAAACGGAAGAAGATGTCGATGCCACTATAGAACTCATTGAAGAAGTTGGTTATGATTCCGCTTTTACATTCATTTACTCCAAGCGAGAAGGTACACCGGCAGCACGTTTTGAACAACATATTCCAAACGATGTTCAGCATAAGCGCTTTGAAAAAATGTTGAGTGTATTGAACAAAACTGTCATTGCAAGGAATAAAACCAGAATGGGAGAAGTGTATGAGGTTTTAGTAGAAGACAGAGCGAAAAAAGATACTGATTTTTTAATTGGACGATCTAGAGAAAATTATTTAATCACATTCAAAGGTTCAAATGATTTAATTGGAAAGTTGGTTGATGTTAAAATTACAAACCCAAAAAACTTTTCAATGGAAGGTGAAATTATTAATACCCCTGTATTATAAGGGGTATTTTTGTTATAATTTTAAAAGATGGCAAAGAGGTGACTAAAAGTGGATTATACTCAATTAACACCAATGATGAAACAATATTTTGAAATTAAAAATAAATATAATGATTATTTATTATTTTATCGTCTCGGTGATTTTTACGAGATGTTTTTTGATGATGCTGTCACAGCTTCAAGAGAATTGGAATTAACTTTGACAGGTCGAAATGCCGGTCTTGAAGAAAAAGCGCCATTATGCGGAGTTCCATATCATTCTGTAGATACATATATTTCGAAGCTTATTGATAAAGGTTATAAGGTAGCTATCTGTGAACAAACAGAAGATCCTAAATTGTCTAAAGGCTTGGTAAAAAGAGAAGTCGTCAAGATTATAACTCCAGGAACCATTACCAATCCGTCGATGCTTAAAGAACAGGACAATAGTTATATTACTTCTCTGATAATCAATAAAGATAATGCCGCTATAGTCTATGGCGATATTTCGACTTTTCAAATTTATGGATTATCATTATTTGGTGATTATCAAACAGAAAAAATAATCGATGAGATTAAAAAAATAAACCCGAAGGAAATATTGATAAAAAGTGATGATAAAAATGATATAACCATTGAAAAACTGACTAAAGAAGGTTTTACCTTCACTTGTTTGGATAATCATTATTTTTCATTTGAAAAAGGAAACAACAAAATAAAAGAAACATTTAAAAGAAGCAGTATACAATCCTTAGGGATTGATGAATATAGCAATTTGGTTGAACCTTTAGGCGCGTTGATAGAATATATCAAAGAAACACAAAAAATTACAGTTGAACACTTTGGCGAATTGACAGTACTACATGGCGATGAGTATCTAGCACTAGATCAATCTACAATAACTAATTTAGAAATATTCAGCACCATGAGAAATCATGAAAAAAAAGGTTCGCTAACATGGGTTCTGGATCAAACTAGAACTGCAATGGGCTCGAGGACTTTAAAGAAATGGTTGTCGAAGCCTCTTAGAAGCATCGATAAAATAACGTACAGACAAAATATCATTGAAACGTTTATCGATCAAGATATGCTAAGGGACGATATAGATAATAATTTGAAAAAAATCTACGATCTTGAAAGATTGGTATCGAAGCTCGTCTATGGAAACATAAACCCAAGAGATTTGATATCAATTAAATTGACTCTTTCAAAACTACCCGATATTAAAAAAACATTAGGAATGTTCAATGATTCTTATATTGATCAATTGAATGAAAAAATCGATATATGCCAAGATATCTTTGAATTAATCGACAAATCAATAATTGACGACCCACCTATTTTAACAAGAGAAGGTGGTTATATCAAAGATAATTATACTGATGACCTATTTGAACTAAAAGATATCATGAAAAACGGGAAGAAATTGATTCTTGATATCGAGACTAAAGAAAAAAATGCTACAGGAATTAAAAATCTAAAAATAAAATATAATAGAATTTTTGGATATTATATCGAAATAACCAAATCTAATTTTAATCTGGTTCCAGATGATTATATTAGAAAACAAACCTTGGCAAATTCAGAAAGGTATATTACAGAAGAATTAAAAATTATTGAAGAGAAAATTCTAAATGCACATGACAAAGTCATAAAAATAGAAAATGAAATTTTATCTCAAGTTATTGATAAAATACGACATGAATCTGAAAGACTTCTGGTAACAAGTCGTAACATAAGCGAACTGGATGTTCTTATAAGCTTGGCAAAAGTAGCTATTACCAACAGCTACATAAGACCTTCTTTCAATGATAGTGGAATTATCGACATCAAGGAGGGCAGACATCCAGTTATCGAGAAAATAGTCAAAAAAGAAAATTTTATAAATAATGAAACTTATCTAGATAAAAGCGATAATCAATTTTATATTATAACAGGCCCTAACATGGCCGGAAAATCGACATTTTTAAGACAAGTCGCATTAATTTCATTAATGGCTCAAATCGGATCTTTTGTACCGGCATCCAATGCAGATTTACCTATATTGGATAGAATTTTTACACGCGTTGGAGCATCGGATGATTTATCTCAAGGGCAAAGTACATTTATGGTTGAAATGAGTGAACTTGCAAATATCTTAAAATATGCGACTGATGATTCATTAGTCTTATTAGATGAAATTGGAAGAGGAACAAGTACTTTTGATGGGTTGAGTATTGCATGGGCTGTTGTCGAATTTTTAACTGATGAACTCAATCCAAATCCCAAGACTTTATTTGCCACACATTATCATGAACTAACAGAGCTCGAAGGGCAAATCAGTGGAGTTAAGAATTATAATATTACAGTTAAAGAATATAAAGACGATATTATATTTTTAAGGAAAATCGTGGAGGGAAGCGCCAATCAAAGTTATGGTATTCAAGTTGCCCAATTGGCAGGTGTTCCTAGTATCGTTATAAAAAAAGCAAAAAGGATACTAAGAGATTTGGAAAATACAGATATTGCGAAAATTCCTAAAATTCCTGAAGAAAGTTATCAAATGGATTTTTTTAGAGAACATGATATCGATATTATAAAAGAAATCAAGAAGATTGATATCAACCAATTGACGCCAATCGAATCTTTGAACGAATTAAACAAACTAATTGAATTAGTAAAGAAGAAGGAATAAATATGAAAAGAATTTATAAAATGTCATCTCACTTAAGCAATAAAATCGCTGCAGGTGAGGTAATAGAGAGCCCCGCATCAGTTGTTAAAGAATTAGTTGAAAATTCAATTGATGCTAAAGCTGATGAAATAAGCATCAGTGTTGGAAATGCTGGGAAAGAATTTATTAAAATCGTAGATAACGGCAATGGCATTCATGAAGATGACATTCCATTGATTTTCGAGCGTCATGCGACAAGTAAAATTATCGAAGATGAAGATATCAACCATATCAGATCATTGGGTTTTAGAGGAGAAGCTTTAGCAAGTATAGCTGCTGTTTCTAAAGTGGAGATGATTTCGAAACAAAAGGAATCTCAACTTGGATTTAAGATAAATGTTATAAAAGGTAATTTATTTAGTCATGAGAAAGTAACATCAACTCCAGGAACTACAATTTCAATTGGAGATTTGTTCTTCAATGTTCCTGCAAGAAAGAAATTCCTTAAAAGCAATTCTACAGAAATAAAAAACATCAATCATATTGTTTACAATTTGGCTATAGCAAATCCAAGCCTTAAATTCAATTACACTGTTGATAATAAACTGGTATTCCATACAAAAGGAAATGGAAATGTCATAGATGTCGTTTATAGTATTTACGGTAGAGAAATGATCAATCATTTGCTGGAATTCAAATTATCATATGAAAATGTCGATATATATGGATTGACGACAGATTTAAACTATTACAGAGGAAACAAACAGTTGCAAAGCATCTTTGTGAATGATAGATATGTACAAAACAATGCTTTGATCGATGGAATTAATGAAGCCTATAAAGCACTTATACCTATACATAAGTTTCCAGTTTTTTTTGTGAAAATCGATATTGATATAGAACGTGTAGATGTCAATATACATCCAACTAAATTGATAGTAAAAATTGAAAACGAAAACAATATAGCTTTTTCTCTGCAGAAAAACTTAAGAGAGAAACTATATAAAAAAGATATCAATACTCAATATGAAGTAAAGAAAGAAGCTCCACCGCTAGAAGTCAATAAAGTTCAGAAGATGGAAGAAGAAGTTATTCAGCCGAGTATATTTGATAATTTCAATAAAAAAGCAAAAGAAGATACTATAAAAGAACATATAGAGAGCTATCATAATCAAATTATTGAAAAAAGCGTTGAAATTCCCAGTAGAAAATATGAAATTTACGAAAACTTACATTACATCGGACAATTATTGAAAACATATCTGATATTTGAAAAGGAAAATGATATGTACTTAATTGATCAACATGCAGGACATGAAAAGATTCTTTACGAAAAATATATGGAAAAATATAATTCTCATAAATTAGATTCGCAAATTCTTTTAGTTCCTGATATTATTCAAGTATCAAAAGAAGATATCAAAGCTATTGAAATCAATCAAAACAGGTATGAAAATTTTGGATATGATTTAGAGGTATTTGGTGATAACGAAATTATTATCAGAAGTATTCCTTCAATATTCACTTTAAGTCAAGCCAAAAAAATGATTTTGACATTAATTGATTTGTATCATTCAAAGGAATTTTTACTCAATAGTTTAACTGAAAGCGATATTATTCAGCAATCATGTAAACATGCCATTAAAGCACATGACGAACTGCTTAACATTGAAGCAAAGCATTTAATCGAACAATTGAAAGTCTTGAAAGATCCATTGACTTGTCCTCATGGCAGGCCGATAATCATTAAAGTATCAAATAGAGAATTAGAAAAAATGTTTTATAGAATTCAGGTGTAAATATGAAAGTGATTGCAATAGTCGGGCCGACTGCAGTTGGAAAAACCGATATATCGATAAAACTGGCAAAAAAATTGAATGGAGAGATTATCAATCTTGATTCTGTTCAAATTTATAAGGAGCTGAATATCGGTTCTGCAAAACCTAGTAGTGAAGAGTTGGAAGAAATACCTCATCACTTGATAGATTGCATTGAACCAAATGAAAGCTTTACAGTTTCGGATTATAAAAGGTTGGCAGAAATCAAAATAAAGGAAATATCAGCAAAAGGAAAGGTTCCCATTTTAGTTGGTGGAACGGGTCTTTATTTGAATTCGCTATATTATGAGATGGATTTTAATAAGGCCAATCAAGATCTTGAATATAGAAATGAATTAGAAGCTTTAGCCCAGAGCGAGGGGAAAGAAGCTGTTTATGAAATTCTAAAAAAAGTAGATCCAAATAGTGCTGATAAAATACATCCAAATAATCTTAAGCGCGTAATAAGAGCCTTGGAAATAAATAAAATTTCCGGCAGTAATAAAAAAGATTACAAGACAAATTTGAAGTTGAATAATGAATATGAGTTTGTTTTGATCGGTCTTAATATGAATCGTAGGAAACTCTATGCAAGAATAAACAAAAGAGTCGACTTGATGATTGAAAACGGGTTGATTGATGAAGTAATAAAACTAAAAAAAATGGGTTTAGATGATAGTTTTAACTCAATGAAGGGTATAGGATATAAAGAGGTATTAGCTTATTTAGATAATATGTATAATCATGAGACAATGATAAAAGTAATAAAACAGAATTCTAGACATTATGCTAAAAGACAATTGACATGGTTTAAACAATATGACACAATGAATTGGTTTATTTTAGATGATTATTCAGATATTAAAGATATTATTATAGATATAGAAAGCTATATACTTAGCTAGCAAATTTATTAGAGGGGGAATCCATATGAAACAAGTTATTAATCTACAAGATATTATTTTGAATCAGGTTCGAAAAGAGCGCATTATGATTACAATTTTTTTAATCAGCGGATATCAAATTAGAGGTTTGGTTAAAGGATTTGATAATTATACAATCATCATGGATAGTGATGGCAAGCAACAGATGATATATAAACATGCTATTTCTACTATGATACCTGCTAGAGAGATAAATTTCATGAAAAAAGAAACTGAAGAAGAGCAAATAACTAAGGCGTAGCCTTAGTTATTTTTGGGAGGATATATGTACAAAATTTTTGGAATTTCTGAAGACCTGATTAAACTAAAAGATGAAATTGAATTTGAATTGCAAGACCAATTTCAAAAATTAGATAAGATTAATGAATTCAATCAATTGAAAGTTTTAAAAGCCATGCAAAACGCCAGGCTTTCTGATCAGCATTTCAACTGGACTACAGGATATGGTTATAATGATATAGGAAGAGAAAAAACAGAAGAAATATATGCAGATATATTCAACACTGAAGATGCTCTTGTGAGACCTCAGATTGTATCTGGAACCCATGCGTTATCATTAGCATTATGGGGCGTGTTAAGACCTAATGATTTAATGTTGTCCATTTCAGGTAAGCCATACGATACTTTAGAAGAAGTAATTGGCTTAAATGGACATAATGGCTCATCGCTTATTGAATTTGGCATTGAATACGATCAAATCGATTTGAATGAATCAGGAAATTTCAATTATACTGAAGTAGAAAACTATCTACAAACAAAAAAAGTTAAAATGATTTATATTCAGCGCTCTGGGGGTTATAGTTTTAGGCCTTCTTTGACTATTGAGTCTATTGAAAAAGCGACTAAATTAATTAAATCAATCGATGAATCAATAATCATTATGGTTGATAACTGCTATGGTGAATTTATTGATATAAAAGAACCTACCGATGTAGGAGTAGATCTGATGGCGGGTTCGCTCATTAAAAATCCTGGTGGTGGTTTAGCATTGACAGGTGGTTATATAGTAGGCAAAAATAATCTTATTACTCAGGTAAGTTATCGATTGACTTCTCCTGGAATAGGAAAAGAAACCGGTTTGACTTTTGGACAAACAAGACAAGTACTTCAAGGATTGTTTATGGCTCCTAAAGTTGTTAGCGGTGCTTTAAAGGGTGCAATTCTATGTGGAGCAATGAGTGAAAAACTCGGTTATGAAATTTCACCAAAGGTAAATGAAAATAGAAGTGACATCATACAAGCTATTAAACTAGAAAATCCAGAGAAAGTCATAAAATTCTGTAAGGGAATCCAAGCTGCTGCGCCTGTTGATTCATATGTAACACCAGAACCATGGGCTATGCCAGGATACCATTCTCCTGTTATAATGGCTGCAGGAGCATTTGTTCAAGGCTCATCCATAGAACTGAGTGCCGATGCCCCGATTGAAGAACCATACGTTGTCTATTTTCAAGGTGGCTTGACTTATGAGCATTCGAAATTTGGTGTTTTGATGGGATTACAGCATATGCTATACAAATAGGAGTATAGTAAAGCCCATATCTTTTATCGATATGGGTTTTCGTTATATAAATCTTAATACACCTTAAATAGCTGCTTGAATTATGCTTTGTCACGATATATTTAAAAGAAAATATTCACCAGACTTAAGATAAATCGAAGGAATAGGGAAGATTAGATATTTAATAACGCCTCGATTTTTTAATAATTTCTTTTTTCATTATCTACAAATATGACGATGTTGTTGTATTTTTCACTATAATCCGATAAAATAATAATATTATAATTTAAAAAGGAGAGTTGTTATGAATAAACCAATATTATCCGCTCATTTTGAGTCTAGAATCCCTTCATCTGTGAGATTAGCACAAATGAAATATGATGATCGAAAAGTTAAACCTGAAGCTGTAATCAATGTAGGAATTGGTAATGTTTCTCTTCCTACAAATCCTGCTATGATAAAAAGAATGTTTTCATTAGATGCACCAGATAGCCCTTTTAAAGATGGTGTCATCAGATATTCAAGCACAGTAG
>DAOUQP010000210.1 GCA_030625575.1 Eubacteriales bacterium
TACTACTTCTTTGATTACTATGATGAAGTATTAAAGGATATCGAAGTCGCTATAAGCATTGATTTTTCAACGGAAGTGTGCACTTTAAAAGAAATCAAAAAAAAGTTAGCAGATACTAAAATTTAATCCGTTACGCTATAAAAATCGGAAAATATGAAAACCCAGCAAGCGCACTAATATCAGTGTGTTGCTGGGTGTTTTTCTGTTGTTTTGCTGCAAAAGTCAGGATATTAACATAGTTCTTTTACTCGTGTCAAGACAATAACAGCTCGAATTCGAGATTAAAAATACACAATGATATTCTTTCATAATACATTATAGATAAATGGCATATCCAATAATGGCAAGGATTAATGAGTTTATGCCTCTTAATCTTCAGCAAATCTTGGAGAACAATCATATAAGGTTTTAACAGTGATTGAATAATAATTACTCATGACTCAGATGAATGTATTTTGTCAGTTGCTTTCATTTTTATTTTATATCAGCAATCATATTTCATTATTTTCCATTCATATAATCCATAATTTCCTTCTCAGCTTCATTTCTTGCAAGTTCCTTTACTTCCTCAAAACTCATTTCAGGATACTTTTCTGTCATCTCATCAGTTTTGATTTTAACAAATACTCCATAAGCAAACAACGATTTTATCGATTCAATCAACTCAGGTGAATTGATATAATCTTCGAAATGATCAAATCCAGCCATGAGTGTAATCCTGAGTTTGTCATCTTCAGTCATTTGTGAATATAACTCTTGATAGTAGTCTTCAATTTCTTGATCACTAGTCAACTCAATATTGTATTTCTTAATAATTTGTTCCATAGCTTCGTCTCTTTTGAAAGAGTCTATTGTATATTGAATAGCTTCTTTTCTAGTTCTCCCAAACAATTCAAGCACTTGAATATACCTAAGCGAAATTTCACAACCATCAATCAATATCATTTCATTTCTTGGAGTATCTATTGTTTTTAATTTTTCAATGATTTCCTTTTGAGTCAATTCCTCTTCATCAATTGTTCCATATGTCGTGTTTACGGAATTTGCATTTTCACTTGTAATATTTATTGAACGATTACCAAACGAAATAACACCTATTGCAATTATTAGAATTAATACAACAATTAATATCTTTTTCATATATTACTACCTCCATCATTATGTTTTCAATAATATTAATAAAATCCATCTATTTTGTTTAATTATGGTCATGAAAATCAAGTAACATTCTATATTATATATAACGTTATTCTTTTATGTCAGTTCATGTATTTTTGATTTCTACCATCTGTTTTTTCCTTTTATTACATCATCATAAAAACTCATATATTTGGTTTTCTTAAATATAACCTTATAAATTACATATAACTGCAATACACAAAACAACATCCCTAAAAACAATCCCATAAATTCATCTCCTTCAAAAATCAAATCGTAGTATGAATTGCATTAAATAAATCTATTTTCTAATTTTTTCTCACAAATCCTTTTAATCTTGATTGAGTCTCCTTTATTTTCAAATATCTAGCAAATATATTTAACGAACAAAAATATGTCGCTTTTTATTACATTCCATCCACATTATAACATTTATATATTATTTTAGCTATTCCATCGAATTGTTTTTTATTGAATAGTTAAATGAAAAAGTAAGTTCCGTTTTTATTCACTAAACGGAACTTACTCTTTCAAAGAATTTTAGTATACTAATATAGATATCTATCCTGAAGAGTCAGGAGACATACTATGATAAATAAAATAACTAATAAAGGAAA
>DAOUQP010000016.1 GCA_030625575.1 Eubacteriales bacterium
CAAGAAAAATTGTAGCAATGCTTGTATCGCGTGTAGGATTTGCGTGAAAGTTTGTCCACATGATGCGATTCATGTAGAAAACAATATTGCTAGAATTGATTATGACAAGTGTACTAATTGTGGAATTTGTGCAGAAAAATGCCCAACTAAAGCAATTACCATTGATAAAGATAATAAAATAGTGGTTAACGGATAGTAATACTTAAGGTGAAAACAGGATATTGATTTATATATCCTGTTTTTTTATTTTTTGCAAAATCAATGCATCTATAGAAATAGACAGATTTAACATTAATAAAATGCTATATTACATCTTTATAAGAAACTTTCCCATCAAATGTACGAAATATTTTTGAAATTCGTTAAATGAGTGAAGTGACCAATTAGTTCAACTAATGTAGAATTTAATATAAGTAGAAGATTAGATAGTCGGTATGACAAAAAAGTCTTCATAGTACTTGTTTAACTATAAGGGAGGAATATTAAAATGAGAAAGATTTCAAAAGGTTTAGTTTTGTTGTTGGTATTTGCACTTATGGTACCGATGTTTGCTGGGTGTTCTAGTGATGAACCTGCGGCAGCAGTAGAAAAAGAAACTATTACAGAAAAAACTATTGTAATTGGAGTGTCTTTACCTACTCAACGTGAAGAGAGATGGGTTAGAGATAAAGAAGCAATGGAGAAATTCGCTGCTGATTTAGGCGTAGAAATCAAGATTCAAGTTGCCGATGCTGATCAAGCACAACAAGCGCAACAAGTAGAAAATTTATTGACTCAAGGTATTGACGTTTTAGTTTTAGCTCCACATGATGCATCTGCTTCAGCAGAGTTAGTTAAAATAGCTAATGATGAAGGTGTACCGGTGATTTCTTATGACCGTCTTGTAACAGGATCAGATAAACTTAACTATTACCTTTCATTTGATAATGAAAAAGTTGGAGAACTTCAAGGTAAATACTTTGTTGAAAATGTAGATAAAGGTAACATTATCCTATTTGCAGGTGCTCCGACAGATAACAATGCACTTCTTTTCTTTAAAGGTGCAATGAGTCAATTGCAAGTAAAAATTGACAGTGGAGATTATACAGTTCTTGGTGGAGAAGATTTCCAACAAGTTGCTACAGATAACTGGGTTCCATCAAATGCACAAAATCGTGCTACTAATGTTTTAACTGCAAATCCAGATGCCCAAATCGCTGGTGTTTTAGCTCCTAACGATGGAACAGCTGGTGGTATTATTGAAGCTTTCAAAGCTTCAAATGTTGAACTTCCAGTAATAACTGGTCAAGATTCAGAAATCGCCGCTATTAAACGTATTAAAATCGGTGAACAATCAATGACAATATTTAAAGATACACGTGATTTAGCACAAGCTGCTATTGAAATGGCTATGAAAATTGCTTCTGGAGAAACAGTTTCAACAAACGGTAATGTTGATAATGGCGTTATAGAAGTTCCTTCAGTTTTACTTGAGCCTAAAGTTGTAAATCAAGGAAACTTCCAAGAATTATTAATTGATAGTGGATATATTAACGAAGCTGACTTATAAGATAGACAATAAAAAGGTGGGATTCCTCACCTTTTTATGATTTTCTATCAAAACTTTAAGGTGAGGCCCCTCCTCATCTTTTTTAAACGATAGATGGAGGTATGGTTATGTCGAAACAAATTCTTGAAATGAAACAAATCACAAAAGAATTTCCAGGAGTTAAAGCACTGGACGAAGTTACTTTTCAAGTTAAAAGGGGCGAGATACATTGCCTTATTGGTGAAAACGGTGCTGGAAAATCTACTTTAATGAAAGTTTTGAGTGGTGTATATCCATTTGGAACATATACTGGGGATATTGTTATTGAAAACGAAACAATGCAGTTCAATAATATTAAAGATAGTGAAAAATCTGGTGTTGCAATTATCTATCAAGAACTTGCTTTGATACCGGAGATGAGCATATATGAGAACATTTATTTAGGGAATGAAATAAAGAAAAATGGTTTAATTGATTGGAATGAAGCAATTCTTAAGACTCGTGATTTATTGACTAAAGTAGGATTGTCAGATCATCCAGATGTTCGAATCAAAGAATTGGGAGTTGGCAAGCAGCAGTTGATAGAAATTGCAAAAGCTTTGAGTAAAGATGTTAAATTATTGATATTAGATGAACCAACAGCGGCTCTTAATGAAGACGATAGTGAAAATTTGCTTAATATATTAAAAGATTTAAGAAAAAACGGAATAACTTCAGTTCTTATTACACATAAGTTAAATGAAGTAATGGAAGTTGCGGATACGATTACAGTGTTAAGAGATGGAAAGACTATTAAAACTTTGGATTGTCATAATGATGAAGTATCAGAAGATGGTATTGTAAAACTTATGGTGGGGAGAGAGCTTACAAATCGTTATCCGGAGAGAATACCTAAAATTGGCGATGTTATGATGGAAGTGAAAAATTGGAACGTATACAGTCCATCCGATTCAAACAAAAAAGTAATCGACAATGCAAATATTATTGTCAACAAAGGTGAAATTATTGGTATTTCGGGTTTGATGGGTGCAGGACGAACAGAATTTGCCATGAGTATATTTGGCAAATCTTATGGAAGTAAAATTGAGGGAGAAATATACCTTAAGGGAAAAAAGGTAGAACTCAATTCACCAAAAAAAGCTATTGAGATGGGAATAAGTTATTTGACGGAAGATCGTAAAGAAAAAGGATTAATTCTAATACAAGATGTTAAACAAAACATTACAATTTCAAGTTTAAAAAGCATTACAGAAAAAGGAATTATAAATGATAATGAAGAAATTAAGCATGCCAATTATTATAAAAAAGCAATGCGCATAAAGACTCCGACAATCGAAACAAAAATAATGAATTTAAGCGGTGGTAATCAACAGAAGGTCGTGCTTAGTAAGTGGATGCTAACAAATCCTGATGTGCTGATTGTAGATGAACCTACTCGTGGAATAGATGTTGGTGCAAAATATGAAATTTATGCGATTATGAATAAGTTTGTTGCTGAGGGTAAAAGTATAATTATGATTTCATCAGAATTACCTGAAATATTGGGCATGAGCGATAGAGTGTATGTTATGAACGAAGGTAAAATTGTAGCTGAAATTCAAGGAAATGATATAAATCAAGAAACTATTATGAAACATTCAATTGGACAAGGAGGTAAAAAACATGGGAAATAATAATGAAAGCAATATACATGTGCTTAAGAATTTCTTTAGGGCAAATATCCGTCAATATGGTATGTTTATTGCACTATTTGTTATAATGATTATTTTCAATATTTTAACAAAAGGCACATTTATTTCAGCACGAAATCTAACTAATTTATATTTGCAAACAGGATACATCGCAGTGCTAGCTGTTGGTATGGTGCTGGTAATAGTTACAGGGCATATCGATCTTTCGGTAGGTTCTGTAGCGGCTTTCACAGGTGCGATTGCAGCTATTTTACAAGTCAAGATGGGACTTCCTACAATACCGACCATCATTATAACCTTGTTTGTAGGTGCCTTGATCGGTATGTGGCAAGGCTATTGGATTGCATATCGTGGCATTCCTGCTTTTATAGTTACATTAGCTTCGATGCTGATTTTCCGTGGTGCAGTTATTAGAATTACAAATGGACAAACGATTGGACCATTTGAAGAGAGTTTTAATAAAATCAGTTCTGGATATTTAAGTGATATTGCAAATATTTCAGGAATGCATACCTTATCTGTTTTAATTGGTATTGTGGCAATTATAGCCTATGTGTTTGTTCAATTTAAAAACCGTAAAACAAGGGTTGATTATGGGTTTGACACTTTACCTAAATTCATGTTTGTCGGTAAGCTGGCATTGGTATCTGCAATAATAATGATGTTTATTTTAAGTATGGCATTATATAAAGGTATTCCTTATACAGTGATAATCGTTGTTTTAATTGTTGGATTATATTCATTTATTACTAAAAAAACACCAATCGGTCGTCATATCTATGCGATAGGTGGAAATCTTGAAGCAGCTAGGCTTTCAGGGATAAATGCTAAAAAAACACTATTCACTGTATTCACTTCAATGGGTGTATTGGCATCGCTATCAGGTATAATATACAGTGCCAGACTTAACTCCGCATCACCATCCGCGGGTAGTTTATTTGAACTTGATGCAATCGCTGCGTCATTTATCGGTGGAGCATCGGCTAGTGGAGGCGTTGGTTCTGTTGTCGGTGCAATTATAGGTGCTCTTGTTATGGCATCTATCAATAATGGTATGTCACTCTTGAATATGAATATTTCATATCAGTATATAATTAAAGGACTTGTTCTGCTTATAGCGGTATGGTTCGATATTTCTACAAGGAACAAGAAAAAATAGAAAATATTATTAAAGAATCTCATGCATGGTTTGTGGGATTCTTTTTAAATTATTTCTATGATATAATTTTCATAGATTTTGTTTGTTTCAATAAAAAATAATATTAAATTTTATAAGGTGATATCGTGAATAAAATAAAAATAATAGAAGGAATACTTATTTCCTTTATAGTGCTATTGATAGCTTATACGGTAAATGAAACAATAGTGATACAAAAAAACATATCTAATAATGATATTGGTGCACATGAAAAAAAACCAGAATATCATTTTGTTGTAATTTCAGATGATGTAGAATCATATTCTTGGACTACTTTTATCAGTAGTGTAAATGATGAAGCAAAAGATAAAAGTATTGTGATTGAAATTTATGCGATTAATGATTTAAATGATAAAAGTGAAATTGAAAAGGCTTTTGAAATAGCCATCTTATCCAAGGTAGACGGAATCATGATGAAACTTACTGATAATGATACTGTGCGTGATGAAATTCTCAAATGCAACGATATGGGAATAAAAGTCATTACTATCGGTAACGACTCGCCAGAGAGTAATCGCGATGCCTATATTGGAACAAATAAATACAATCTTGGAAAAATATCAGCTTCGCTATTAACATTACAAGGGCAGCAAAAACAAGACGTGTTATTAATCTTAGGTAGTGAATATAAAGAGAACAGTGGAGCTTCTTCAAATAATTATCTAAATGGAATACATGAGGAAATTGTACAAAATGATTTGATCAATAAATTATACGTTGAATATGCATCTGAGAAAAGGGCAGATCTTATTGTAAATGATAGTCTTTATAAGGACCATATCGACGCAATCATTTGTACCGATCCTATCGATTCTCTTAGAGCAGTCAAGGTTTTAATCGACTTAAACCTTGTTGGAGATGTTGACTTGATAGCGAGCAGCAATCTTCCAGAGATAATCGAGTATATCAAGAAAGGAACAATTCAATCGAGTGTTGTTGAGGACTATGAAATAATGGGAGAAACATCAGTAGAGGTACTTTATCAGTTGTTGAACGATAAAAGGCAATCTGCTTATATCAATATTCCTATTTCAGTTATCAATAAAGAGAGTTTGGGCTTAGTGGACTAGATATGAAACCAATTAAAGATTTATTTATTAAAAAAAATAACATTCGTCATAAAGTTACATTCTTTACAACCATATTACTGATATGTTTGATGATAGGTTACGCTTCGTTCTTTTTCATTACATTGGAATTCAGCAAGAATTTCAACGCTATGTTCAATCAAAGCATTCATCTGAAATCCATTGATAATCGAATGAGTATGTTCGAAAGCGATTTAGAAACTTATCTTAATACTAAAGATTCTGATAGTTTTATTGCCTACCTAGATTCATTCAATGAATTGGAAAGTCAAAAAAAATTACTTAATCAGGGATTGTCTTATAATGACAATCAGCTGCTTATTAATAATATTTCCAATATTATGGATGAATATTTAACATTGTCACAAAAAGCAATCGAATACAAAAGAGCACGTAACACAAAAAAATATATTGAGACTTTTAACGATGTCGAGAGGCTTTCGGGATATGTAGACGAAATAATGAATCAAATAAACACTATAGAGTTCTCTGAAAATTTACAGGATTATGTGCTTTTATCAAGTCGAATTGAAAATCTCAAGATAGTTTTTGTAATGATAACTGTAGCGATTATTATGCTTAGCATAGTGTTTATTTATGATTTCACGTATAAAATAACGGTCCCAATCAAAGCTTTATCAGAGTATGCAAAAGAGATATCAAAGGGTAATTATAATATTGAAGTTAAAAGCGAATCCTACTATCAAGAAGCTGATGTACTTATAAATACTTTTTCGGATATGGCACTGAGCATCAAAGAATATATTGCTGAATTAAAGGGGAAAGTTGAAACAGAAAACAAACTGAGAATTGCAGAAATTGAAAATTTGAAAATACAAAATCGTCTTAAAAACGCCGAATTAATAGCACTGCAATCTCAAATAAATCCACATTTTTTATTTAATACTTTAAATGCAGGAGTGCAACTGGCAAATCTTGAAGATGCAGATAAAACCAGTGAATTTTTAATAAATCTTTCAAGTATGCTACGTTACAATATTCAGAGTCTTAAAAACACTGTTACTCTAAAAGAAGAGCTTGAAAACGTGAAGTCTTATTATCACTTGATGAAAGTTAGATTTGATGATCAATTGGTGTTTAATTTTGACATCGATGATTCTGCTGGAGATATAATGATGCCACCGTTAATTTTACAGCCGATTATTGAAAATTCTTTAATTCACGGATTTGAAGATAAAGAGGAAGTGGGAATTATAAATATTCAAGTTAAAGAAACTAAAAAGGGCGTTGAAATCATTATAAAAGATAATGGAAAAGGAATTGAGAAAGCTAAGCTTAATAAACTAAACTCTTTAGAATATGATATATATGGGGAAGAAAAAGAGCATCAAGGCCATTCAACGGGACTTGGTCTGTCAAATGTGTATCAAAGACTCAAGAATTTTTATAATTCAAAAGATGTGATATTTATTGAAAGTGAGCTTTCCAAGTATACTGAAATAAAAATAAACCTTATAAAGAATGAGGTGACTCATGTATAGAATTTTAGTAATAGATGATGAGAAAATTGTGCTGGATTCTGTCCGTTATATCATTGAAAGCAATTACAATAATGTTGATATTGAAACTGCCCGCAATGGAAAAGAAGGATTGATAAAATTCGATAGTTTTAAACCTCATATTGTAATTACTGATATACGTATGCCCGGAATCAGTGGGTTGGAATTCATTAAAAAAGCATACAAGATAGACAAAAAGGTTAAATTTTTAATTGTAACTGCGTTTGAACAATTTGAATATGCAAAGGAATCTTTTAAATTTAGTGTAGAAGACTATATTTTAAAACCATTAAATAAAAAAACATTGATAGAATCTTTAGATAAGACTATCAAGAAGATTGAACTTGAAAACAAAAGACGTAATGAAGAATTGGAAAGCATTGAAAAATACTTTTCTTCCATTAATCTTGTAGAAAGCAACTTTTTCAATTCTGTAATCCTAAGGCGTGATTTCACAAAGTATTTGGATCAATATCGTGACTTGCTTTCTGTTGATTTGACAAATGGTTATATTGTTGCAATTAAATTCAGACATATTTCAGAGGATGCGTTTTGGAATCAAGAGAATGCCAACAACCATAAATTGAATGATGGGAATGAATATTTAAAAACACATGTCAAATATAACTATGATGCATTGGTCAGCAATGTTTTCTTCAACAAAATATTTATATATTTAGAGAATAATGAAAATGTGTCAGAAGAGAGTATTTTAGAGTTCTGGAAAAATGTATATGATAAATTGATAAAAAAATTTGGTTTGAAAATCAAGGTTGGAATTGGAAAGCCTAAGAAAATTTCAAGCATTTATGATTCATATGAAGAAGCGATTATAGTTTTGAAATTATCTGATGAAAAAGTAGACAGATATACCAGCTCTATAATGAGTAGTATCGATTTGAAAATCTTTACTCAGATTTGTGACCAATTATTGATGCATTTTAAAAATCGCAGTAAAAAAGTTTTCGATTCGTTTTCAGATCTTAAGAATCTATATTTATCAAACATTGGAAAAGACGCAAAGGATCAATCTACTGAATATAATTTGCTAGAACTTTTGATTCAGCTATATCGAGAGTCACAGTCGGTAAAAGAATATGAAAGCGATATCATATATGGTAAGAAGTACATCTATGATTATCTTGGAAAGACATCACTTGAGAAATTGAATTATTTCGAAGAAAAACTCAATGAGTTGTTTTGGGATTATGTCAATGCAAAGGATATAAAATATTCTGATATTGTTGTGGAAGTTATAAAAATAATCGACACTTCATATCGTGAAGAAATTACCCTAGAAGAAACTGCAAAAAAAGTAAATGTAACTCCACAGTATTTAAGTAAACTTTTTAAATCTGAAACTGGAAAGAGTTTTAAAGAGACTATTACTGAGATTCGAGTTAATGAAGCTAAGAAGCTTTTTAAATCAACAAAATCAAGCATAAGTGAAATTGCTTATATGGTGGGGTATAACGACCCTAACTATTTTATAAGGTTATTCAAGAAAAACACGGGATTGACGCCAAAAGAATATAAAAAGGTGATTGAATGAAAAAGAAATTGAGTATCATCATAGGAATTTTTTTGATAGTTTTTATAGGCATATTTCTTGTTTTGCAGATGGATTCTCCAGAAGAAGAATTTATAGGTGAAAAGGCGAAGGTAGGACTATCTTTTGATAGTTTGGTTGTTGAGCGTTGGAAACGTGATTTAGAGACATTTGTAGCATTGGCTGATGAAAATGGATTAGAAGTAATAGTACAGATTGCAAATGATGATATAAACGAGCAACGTAAACAAATCAAGTATTTGATTGATGAAAATGTAAAAGTGCTTATTATACTGCCAAATGATTTTGATGCTTTATCGGAAGAAATTCTATTGGCGAAACGAAAGGGTATAAAAGTCATCGCCTATGACAGGATGATTGCCAATGCAGATGTAGATGCTTATATATCATTTGATAACATCGGTAATGGTGAAATTATCGCTGAAAAATTGTTAACTGAGTTAGCTAAAAATGATGATGAAAAAAATATTATAATAATCAATGGAGATCCTAAGGATTACAATTCATATATGCTGAATGAAGGATTTTATAATACATTCAATAATAGAAAAATTTATAAAAACATCAGTATCATTGAAGAGATTTGGGCTCATGGTTGGCGAGAAGCATATGCATTTGATATCGTTGAAAAAGTACTTGATGAAGGGGTATCCATAGATGGAATAATTGCCGCAAATGATGTATTGGCAACTGGAGCAATTGAAGCCCTAGCTGAAAGACAACTTGCAGGAAAAGTATTGGTTGTAAGTCAAGATGCTGAATTGTCTGCATGTCAACGAATTGTGGAAGGAACACAATTAGCTACGATATATAAGCCTATTAATCAACTTTCAAAAACAGCGGTTGAATATAGTTTAAAACTCATTGCAGGAGAATCGTTGGAAAATGAAGATAAAATATCAGATGGGACATATAGTATTCCGTTTATAAAAATAAAATGTGATGTAGTAGATAGAGAAAACATTGATGAGATTATTATAGATAGCGGATTTCATTCAAACGAAAATGTTTATATGAATGTAAATAGATAAAAAACAATCCCCTAATTTTTTAAAAAGTTAGGGGATTATTTTGTAAGCAATTGAATGACATCGCCATATAAAAATTCTGAATCTTTTTTCCACTTGTCGATAATTTGCTCTGCTTGTTTTTCACTGATTACATTGATTGACAACTTCATCAAACTTTTTTTGCTTTCAAATAACTCAAGATAAACTTCGTAGTTTTCATCGTCTAATTTAGTGTAATGAGTTTCAACTTCATGATTGGTTTTAGGTGGTGTTCTTTTAATAGAGACTAGATCGGCAATTGTATTTTGTAAGTCGGTCGGTATCCTATCTCTAAAAAATTCTAAAGTAACACGACCATTTTCTGTAACGTCATAGTAGATTTTTTTTTCGATTATTGTTTCTAAAATAAGTTGGTTGTCAATAAGTGAAATAGTTAACTCATGCATTTCAAAATATTGAATTATGTTATTTTCGATTATAAAATCGACTAGTTCTTTTTTTTGAACAGGATAATTGAATGTGTCAAGAACGAGAAGAATGGCTAATCGATCAATTGTTTCTTTATTAGCTGGGTTGATAAACATTAATTTCTCCTCCATTGTGTTATAATATAATCACCGTAAAAGTATATCATATTCTTAGAGAAATTAAATGATATTTACTGAAGTTTTTTGAAAGGAAAATATTAATATGAAGAAATTGATACAGCAACTTGTACTTTCAAACGGAGCTGACAAGATTGGATTTGGAGATGTAAGTTTATATGTTGGTGATAAATATTCTGACCTTACAACTGCCATTTCTTTTGTTGTTAGATTAAGTGATAGTATAATGGATGAAGTAAAAGAAGGACCAACTCATGAGTATTTTCATCTGTATCGCTCGGTAAATAGGTTGATAGATGATATTGCATTAAAAACAGTCATTACGCTTCAAAGAGAGGGTTATAGAGCAATACCAGTCGCAGCCAGTCAATCTATCAATCTTGAAGGAAATAAGCCATATAGTGGGTTGTTCTCTCATAGGTTGGCCGCAACTAGAGCGGGTATTGGATGGATAGGTAAAAACGCATCGATTATTACACCGGAATATGGACCTAGAATTAGATTAGGAACTGTACTGACTGATATGAAAGTAGAATATGATAAACCTTATAATGAGTCTTTTTGCGGGGAGTGTAATATTTGTGTACAAAAATGTCCGACTTATGCGCTGTCAGGAGCAAATTGGACTACAAAAATAAATAGAGAGGATATTGTAGATGTAATTGCCTGTTCAAATTATATGAAGGATAATTATGAAATGATAGGTAGAGGATCTGTTTGCGGTATATGTATTAGTAATTGCCCAATTGGTAAGGAGAGGTTATAAAGATGAAGATAATTAATGTTTTATATATGATGTGCTTATTGTTGATAAATCCAGTTGATAATCATGAAATTATGTCGCTTCAAGAACTACAATCTAGTTTGTATGTAAATGATTATCCGGAAATATATATTGAAGAAATTATAGAAATTGAAGTAAATGTCACTGCAAATGAACTTGGCTATGTTCCAGTTTTTCTTTATCATAGAATTAAAGAGAGCGATAATATGTATGATATCTCACCAACAGAGTTTCAAAGTAATTTACAAAGATTATATGACAATGATTATGTTTTAATTGATTTCAAGGACTATTTGGATGGAATAATCGATATTCCATCGGGGAAACATCCTGTTGTTTTTACATTCGATGATGGTGATATATCTCAGTATAAAATAGTAGAAGATAATGATGGAAATCATATAATCGATGAAGAGAGTGCAGTAGGAATTATGTATGAATTTTATTTGGAGAATCCTGATTTCGGTTTTGAAGCTGCATTTTTTCTAAATGGCAACATACCATTTGCTCAGCGTGAATATGCTGAAGAAAAAATTGCTTTTATGAATGAAAATGGGCTTTTATTATGCAATCATACATTAATGCATAATAATCTTTCTTTAGCAAAAAATGAAGAGGTAGTAATTGAATCCATTGTTAGCAATGAATCTTATTATTTAAATAAATATCAAGTGGAACTGGTGAAAATTTTAGCAATTCCATTTGGAACATATCCAGAAGATGTTTCGATTATTGATGATTTAGGTTATTCTGCATTGAAGGTTGGCTGGAAACCAGAAGTATCAATATTCTCAAAGAAATTCGATCCGTTAAAAATCAATAGAGTTCAAAATGGAAACGGACAATTTCAATTTGACTATTGGATGGATTATTTAGATGCCCATCCTGATGAGGTGTTTATCAGCGATGGAAATATCGATATAGTAACTATTCCAATTAATTTAGAAGATGATATTGATTTGGATTCTATCGGTGATAGAAAATTGATAACTTACGAGGTGAACTAGTATGTATTATACAATTATAATTACTGTAGTGCTTCTGGTTATTTTGACATCTTTTCAATATAGTTTTAATAAAATCATTAAATTATTAGAAGAAATTAATATTAATCTAAAATCATTAAGAGGAAAATTTTAAAAAAATATGATAGAATAATCTTAACATTTTATTTTGGAGGCTAGTAAATGGATATTACAAATATGAATAAAGAAATCTTATTGACTAAAGATGAGATTAATATGAAAGTAATTGAAATGGGGAAACTCATTACTGAAGATTATAAAGGAAAAAAAATAGTGGTTATATCGCTGCTGAAAGGAAGCTTTATTTTTACTGCGGATTTAATCAGAAATATCGACTTGCCCTTAGTTATTGAATTTATGATAACTTCAAGTTATGGACATGGACATGAGTCTTCTGGCGAGGTTAAAGTAATCAAAGATGTAGATATAGACATATCTGAATATGATGTATTGATTGTCGATGATATCATAGATTCTGGCAATACTATGAAAAATATATATGAGTTGCTATCATCTAGAAACCCTAAGAGTTTAAAAACTTGTACACTTTTAGATAAACCTTCAAGAAGAACTGTTGAATTTACAGCTGATTATACAGGATTTGTAATACCAGATAAATTTATTGTAGGTTATGGTTTGAATTATGGAGATTACTATCGAAATGTCGATCATATTTTTGCTTTTGTAGAATAACTCACTTTATGTGAGTTTTTTTAGTTATATGAACAATAGGACGCAGGAATGCGTCCTATTAAATTTTTTGAAGTGGTGATAATAACATAGTGGAATTATTGTTAAAGTTATAACTAAAAGGGTATATACAATTATGTAAATCGAAATCCTATAGGAGGTTGCTATGGACGAATTATTAATAACTAAGATTCAAGATATTATAAAAAAATACGGTAAAGACAGAGAGTATCTTATACCTATTTTGAAAAAAATACAAAAACTAAATAGATATAATTATATTCCGCAAGAAGTTAGTCAATATTTAGCAAAATATATGCAATTAAAAGAAAGTGAAGTTTATGAAGTTATTTCATTTTATGCAGAATTTTCAGAAACACCTAGAGGAGAAAATATTATTAAAGTATGCGATAGTACGGTTTGTAGAGTCAACAACAATACTGAAACTATAAAGTTGCTTGAATCTCTTCTTTCTATAAAAATGGGGGAAACAACTCAAGATAAAAATTTTTCTTTGGAGTATTCACCGTGCTTTGGAGCTTGCGATATTTCACCGGCGATGCGGATTAATGGGAAAACATATGGAAATTTAGATAAAAAATCTTTGAAGGAAATTATAGAATCTTATAGGAGGTAGAATTATGAAAAAAACCATTAGTTTCATAACTGAGAATTTCAATAAATCGTCTCCTGATTTGGTTGGTGGTTTCCAAGGATTTCAGCGAGCAATCAATATGGAGAAAGAAGATATAATTCAAGAAATTGTTCTATCGGGATTAAAAGGAAGAGGTGGAGCAAAATATCCAACCGGTAAGAAGTTGATGCAATCTGCAGAACATCATGATAAAGAAAAGTATATAATATGCAACGCAGATGAAGGAGAGCCGGGTACATTTAAAGATAGAGAGTTATTATTGCATGATCCATATGGTGTGTTTGAAGGAATGCTTATTGCGGCTTTCGCAATAAATGCGTCTCATGGTATTTTATATTTAAGAGAAGAATACAAGTATATGATAGACGATCTGAAAAATGCATTAAACCATATGAGAAGTCTCAATCTTCTGGGTGATAGAATATTAAAAACCGAGTTGTCATTCGATATCAGTATATTCTTGGGAGCTGGAGCATATATATGCGGTGAAGAGACCTCGCTTATTGAATCCATGGAAGGAAAACCTGGAAGGCCGAGAATCAAACCGCCATATACTTTGGAAAAAGGATTGTTTTCAAAACCGACGTTAGTGAACAATGTTGCAACTTTTTCTACAATTTCGGCAATTATAAGAAATGGATATGAGGAGTTTATCAAATATGGAACAGTAGAAAGTCCTGGAACAAAATTAATCAGTTTATGCGGAAATGTCAATAAACCTGGAGCGTATGAAGTTCCATTCGGTATGACGATAAGAGAAATTATTTACGATATCGGCGAAGGAATAAGAAATGGAAATTCATTTAAATTTGCACAAATTGGAGGTGTTTCCGGACCGTTGGTTTTGCCTAAACACATCGATACTCCATTTTCATATGAGGATTTAAATGAAATCGGCGTACCTATGGGTTCTGGAGCTATTATAGTTGTCGATTCAGATAATGACATATTAGATTATTTGGATGCGGTGCAAGCCTTTTTTAAACATGAAAGCTGTGGGAAATGTACACCATGTCGAGAAGGAAACAGACAGCTATTAAATATTTTATCAAGGTTAAGAGAAGGAAAATATTCACAAGAGGATACAATCAATATTGAAAAAATTGCTAAAACGATGAAATATGCATCCTTTTGTGGGTTAGGCCAATCGGCCCCTGCTGCACTACTAAGTGCAATTGAACATTGTCCTCAAGAAATATTTAAGAGGAGGGATTAGCATGGGTGATATCAACCTCAGTATCGATAACCAAGTTGTAATTGTCCCTGAAGGAACGACAATTTTGGAGGCTGCAAAGAAAGCCCATATAAAAATTTCTACTTTATGCAATCATCCTGATCAAACTGTGAAAGCAAATTGTCGAATATGTCTAGTTCAGATAGGTGAGGATCAATTGGTAACGGCATGTTCAACTGCTGTAAGCGAAGGGATGATTGTCGATACAAAATCAAAATTGGTCAGGGAAACCCAACTAGGAGTTCTTGAACTCATTTTGGCGAATCATGATCAAAATTGTTTGAAATGTATTAGAAATGGCAATTGTGAACTTCAAGATCTTTGTGAAAAATTCTCTATTTCAAGAGAGGATATCGAGATAATTTCACCTAAAGATATTTCAATAGATTCAATACCGATGGACTTGTCGAATTCAGCAATTGTTAGAGATTATAGTAAGTGCATTAAGTGTAATCGCTGTGTCGAAGTGTGTAGGGAAGTGCAAGATGCAAGTATTCTTGCGGGTTCTTTCAGATCAACAGATTACACTGTTCAGCCGGCATATGGAAAAACCCTGTCGCAGACTCTCTGTACTTACTGTGGTCAATGTCTACTTGTTTGTCCAGTAGGTGCAATTTATGAAAAAAGTGAAATTGAACAAGTTTGGGATGCAATCGATAATCCTGATATGCATGTCATAGTTCAAGTCGCCCCTGCAGTAAGGGTTTCCATTGGCGAAGAGTTCGGATACGAACCTGGAACTCCTGTAACCGGGAAGGTTGTCGCAGCACTTAGACGGATTGGGTTTGATCAAATATTCGATACAAATTTCACTGCCGACTTAACGATAATCGAAGAAGGGCATGAATTGATTGATAGAATCACTAATAATAAAACTTTGCCTATGATTACTTCGTGTTCACCAGGTTGGATTAATTATATGGAAGGATTTTTTCCAGAAGTCATTAATCACGTATCGACGTGTAAATCTCCTCAACAGATGTTTGGAGCTCTTTCAAAAACATATTACGCTGATAAAATCGGTATACATCCTTCTAAAATTTTCACTGTTTCAATCATGCCGTGTACTGCGAAAAAATTTGAAGCAAAAAGAGAAGAAATGGCTACCGATGGAGTACCGGATGTAGATGCTGTATTAACTACAAGGGAACTTGCCAAATTTATTAAAACAGTTGGTATTGATTTTAATAATATTCAAGATGAAAAATTTGATGATCCATTTGGGATAACAACAGGAGCCGCAATAATATTTGGAGCTACTGGAGGAGTTGCTGAAGCAGCCCTTAGAACTGTATATGAGGTTATTACAAAAGAAGAATTAAAAGAACTTGATTTTTATGATGTCAGGGGACTTGAAGGAATCAAGGAAGCAACAGTGAAAATTGGTGACTTAGAGGCTAAAGTTGCTGTAGCTAACGGGCTTAAGAATGCCCGCAAATTGATAGAAGAAGTCAAAAAAGGAACATCACCATACCACTTCATTGAAATAATGTCATGTCCGGGTGGTTGTATTGGCGGAGGAGGACAGCCGATTAATACTGATAAATGTATAAGAGATCAAAGAATTTGTGGAATATATTATCTTGATAAAAATATGCCTATAAGAAAATCTCATGAAAATCCATATATTAAAAAGATATATGATGAGTTTTTAGGAGAGCCGAATAGTCATATTGCCCATAAACTATTGCATACTCACTATACTCCTAGACAAATTTAAATGGAGAGCTATTATTAGCTCTCCATCCATTTTTTAAATTCTGATTTAGGAACCATATTTCCACCTGTTGCCCATACGATATGAGTCGCTTTATATGGATTTGAATTAAATTGTTCAAAGAAATTATTTTTAAATAAAATTCTAGGACCTGCTAAAGAAATTGCAGCAGAAGGTTCGATATTTATATGATCTGCAATAAACACATCTTTTAGATAAGGGTAGAGATTTCTATCCTCCAACGTATAAAAGCCGGTTATCAAGTGTCCGATGGCTTTACCTACAAATCCAGAAGGTCTACCCACTGCCAACCCGTCAGCTTCGGTTTTATTAGTAAGACCGATATCTTTAACAGATATATTTTCGTGTTTTCCAGTAAGTACTCCTAAAAACATACATGGAGATTCAATCGGCTCTGCAAAAAAGATATAGACATTATCACCAAATACTTTTTTAAGACCAAAGGTGATTCCACCTGGGGCACCACCTACGCCGCAAGGTAAATATACTATAAGAGGGTTGTATCTGTCGACTGTAATACTACTTTCTTGAAGCTGTTTCTCTAATCGAAGTGCTGCAGTAGCATACCCCAAGAAAAGTATTTTAGAATTTTCATCATCGACAAAATGAGTTCTAGAATCATTTTCCGCCTGTTTTCTTCCTTCTTTAACAGCAACAGAATAATCATCGTCATATTCTTTGACTGTAACACCTTTCGATCTTAATAAGTCTTTTTTCCACTGCTTTGCATCAGCTGACATGTGAACTGTAACATCGAAGTTAAGAGCAGCACTCATTATTCCAATAGATAAACCCAAGTTTCCTGTTGAACCAACTGCAATTTTATACTTTGAAAAAAAATCCTTAAATACATCATTCAGCATTATTGAATAATCATCATCATAAGAAAGCAGGTTGTTTTTGATAGCTAAATCTTCAGCATGAAATAAAACTTCGTAAATTCCACCTCTGGCTTTAACAGAACCTGATACAGGAAGGTGACTGTCTGCCTTTAAAAAATACTTTCCTGGGTAATAATTTTTTTCTTTAGTTTGCATAAGCTGCATTGTTCTATGAATATTTATCAATTCAGACTCGATGATGCCTTCACTTTTACTTGTTTCAGGAAATGCTTTGGCAATTAAAGGTTTAAATCTTTGCAATCTTGCTTCTGCATCTAAAATATCATCATAACCGATATCCAGATTGTCGAATCCAGTATTTACTGATTCGAATGTATTGTTCATCCAGAAAAGTTCTTCGCGATTTTTCATTTGTTCAAGTATTAAGTTCATTTGTTTTCCTCCTAATGATTCTTATACTATTATTATACAAAAAAAAGAGACTTATAAGTCTCTTAAATCATCTAAAAGTTTAGTTTTCTCTTTAGTTTTTTCATCCTTCATTTTGATGACTTTTGCCGGAGTTCCTGCAGCTACCACACCAGCAGGTATATCTTCGGTTACAACAGATCCGGCTGCAACAACTGCACCTTCTCCAATTCTAACTCCTTCTAAAACTACCGCATTTGCACCGATTAAAACGTTGTCTTCAATGATAACAGGTGTTGCACTTGGTGGTTCAAGTACACCTGCAATCACAGCACCCGCACCAATATGTGCATTTTTTCCTATAGTTGCTCTGGCGCCTAAAACAGCGTTCATATCTATCATTGTGCCCTCACCGATTTCACTTCCGATGTTTATGACAGCGCCCATCATAATAACGGCATTTTTTCCGATTATTACTTTATCTCTTATAATTGCACCAGGTTCAATTCTCGCTTGTATGTGTTTTGTATCCAACATTGGAATAGCTGAATTTCTTCTATCGTTTTCGATATAATAAAATTCAATGTTATTTTCATTGTCTTCTAAAATTTCCTGTACAGCCGTGTATTCTCCAATTAAAATACAAAATTCTTCGGAATTAAACGCCAGTACTTTATTAGTGGGAATATAGAGTTTACCTTTTACATAAACTTTAACTGGAGTAGATTTTTCTGCATCCTTGATAAAGCGAGCAATTTCATATGGATCTGTTAAATTGTATTCTTTAGTCAAATTATTTCTCCTCCTTGATTAAATCGTTCATATTGAACAATCCATTTTTTTGTTTTACTAAATATTCAGCAGCTTTTAATGATCCTTTTGCAAAAACTTTTTTTGAATGAGCTTCATGTTTAAATTCAATAACTTCATCAGTACCTGCAAATATTACAGAGTGTTCTCCAACAATAGTTCCACCTCTAAGTGAGTGGATTCCTATTTCTTTTGCATCTCTTTTTGAAGTCTTTCCATATCTGCCGTGCTGATATGCATACTCGTTGTTTTTATTCAATGAATCAGCCAATATGAAAGCTGTTCCACTTGGGGCATCCACTTTTTTATTGTGATGTTTTTCTATTATTTCAATATCAAATTCAGTAAGCAGCGCTTGGGCTTCTTGAATTAAATGAGCTATGAGATTAATACCCAAAGAAAAATTCTTGGCTCTGAATATTGGAATTGTTTTAGACGCATCTTTTATTAAATTCTCTTGTTCATCAGATAATCCTGTTGTGGCAATCACTATAGGTTTATTTTTATCAAGTGCATATTTAACTAGGTTATCGGTTAAAGAAAAATGCGAAAAATCAATAATTACATCAAAGTCAACATCAACAGATTCTAGACTTGGAAAAGCGGGATATTTCTCATCACCTGTCAGGTAATGAGAAACTCCAGCTGTCAATTTTAGATTTTCACTATTATCAATCTCTTCAATGAGGATTTTTCCCATGGTACCATTTGAGTCATATACTAATACTTGCATCATAACATCACCTATATCAATCCGAATTTTTTCATTTCATTTACGAGAACAACTTTTCCTTTTTCACTCATATCAATAAGAGGCAATCTTAAAGAGCCGACATTCATATCCATTAGATTCAGTGCAGTTTTTACAGGGATAGGATTTACCTCAATAAATAAAGAATCAATAAGAGGTTTTGCTAAAAGTTGCAATTCAGCAGCTTTTTTAATATCACCATTTAAGAAAGCCATGACCATATCATGAGTTTCTTTTGGTATGATATTCGCTACTACAGATATTACTCCGCTACCTCCTACTGAAAGCAGTGGAACGATATGATCGTCATTTCCTGAATATAAATAGAAATCGTCAGGAATAAGTCTTGCAACTTCCACTATTTGTGAAATATTTCCACTTGCTTCTTTTAAGGCAACGATATTTTTATGGTCAGCTAATTTTGCAACTGTACTTGGAAGAATATTAACTCCTGTTCTTCCAGGGACGTTATATAAAATGCAAGGAATATTTACTTCATCGGCAATTGCTGTAAAATGTCTCACCAAACCTTCTTGAGTTGATTTATTATAATATGGTGTTACTAATAATAAACCATTTACACCAATTTCTTCTGCCATTTTGCTTAAGTGAATAGCATGCATAGTGTCATTAGAACCAGTTCCTGCAATAACTGGAATTTTACCGTCAACTTCTTCTACAGCAATTTTAAAGAGTTTTAATTTTTCATCATCAGAAATAGTCGGCGATTCACCAGTTGTACCGCTTACTATAATCGCATCAGTACTGTTTTCCAAATGGAAATGTAACAATTCAACGTATCTATCATAATTGATACTTAAATCATCATTGTAAGGCGTAACAATTGCCACACCAGAGCCCTTAAATAAACCCATGTTTTACCCTCCTGTTTATGTTCTATAAAATATTATCAACTAAATACTCAGCAATCTGAATAGTATTTGTTGCAGCACCTTTTCTGATGTTGTCTGCAACAACCCATAAATTAAGACCACTGTCTAAACTATAATCTCTTCTGATTCTTCCTACATATACTTCATCAGTTCCAGCGGCATCAACAGCTAGTGGATATTTGTTTTCCTTAACATCATCTACTAATATAATACCATCTTCTTTTTCATATATCTCAAAAATATCATCTATATCATATGGTTTTTCGAATTCAACATTGATACTTTCACTGTGCGAGTAGAAAACAGGGACTCTTACAGCAGTTGCAGTAATTCTTAATTTGTTGTTATGCATAATTTTCTTGGTTTCTTCGATCATTTTCATTTCTTCTTTTGTATATCCATTATCCATAAAGATATCAATGTGTGGTAAAACATTGTTGGCAATAGGATGTGGATAGGCACTTAAAAGTGTATTGCCTTTCAAACCTTCCTCTAAATCCTTATAGCCTTTAACACCCGAGCCTGAAACAGCCTGGTATGTAGAATACACAATTCTTTTTATCTTATAACGGTCATTTAATGGTTTTAAGGCAACAACAGCTTGGATTGTAGAGCAATTGGGATTTGCAATGATTCCATTGTGTTTTTCAATATCCTCAGGATTAACTTCAGGAACAACTAAAGGAACATTTTCATCCATTCTAAATGCACTAGAATTATCGATTACAATAACACCTTTACTTGCTGCTATTGGAGCAAACTTTTCACTTGTGCTTCCACCAGCTGAAAAAAGAGCGATGTCAATATCTCTATCAAAAGAAGATTCAGTTAATTCTTCTACAGTATACTCCTTACCCATAAAAGTTATTTTACTACCAGCAGATTTTGCTGATGAAAACAAGTACAGTTTTTCAAAAGGAAACTTTCTCTCTTCGAGTACTTTTAAAAATGTTTGACCTACCATGCCGGTAGCACCAACAATAGCTAAATTAATCTTCTTCATTATTATCACCTCAAAATTTTTTTAATAATTATTATTTGTATTAACTTACAATTATATATACAATATAGTATAGTAAATACGAAATAAATCAAGTGTTTTTGGAGGCTCGGATGAATATTATACAAAAAAGATTAATAAATATACAGGATGATATAATAAAATATAGAAGAGAACTGCATAAAATTCCTGAAAAAGGATTTGAAGAATATAAAACTCAAGAATATATTGTAAATTTTCTTGAAAATATGAACGTTGAATATGAGAAAGTTGCAAAGACTGGAATAATTGCAATTATTAAAGGAATCAATCAAACAAAGGCTGTTGCATACAGAACAGATATTGATGGACTTGGTGTAACAGAAGAAAATACAACTGAATATGTATCTACCCATAATGGCATGATGCACGCCTGTGGGCACGATGGACATATGGCGATGGCCTTGGGAACTATTAAATATTTGATAGAAAACAATGTAGTACCAAAAGAGAACTTGGTGTTTATTTTTCAACCTGCAGAAGAGGGACCTGGAGGTGCTGAAAAAATTATCGCCGAGGGTATATTTGAAAAATATAACATTAGAGAGATATTTGGATATCATGTTTTCCCAGAAGTTAAAGAGAATTTTTTCTCAGCTGAAAGCGGCCCGATAATGGCTAGAACTGGAGAGTTTGATATTGATATTTATTCAAAAAGTGCTCATGGGGCAATGCCGCATAAAGGTGTAGATGCTGCACTGCTAGCTTCAGAGTTGCTGGTCAAGTTTCAATCGATAATCAGCAGAAGCATAGATCCCATGGAACCAGCCGTTTTAACTGTTGGACGTATGGAAGCTGGTGAAAGACGAAATGTGATTGCGGGATATGCAAGACTTGAAGGAACTATCAGAGCTTTTAATGAAGATGTGTACAAGCAAATTAAAGAAGCAATGAATAATTATGCAAAACATCTTGAGAATAAATGTGTTGAATTAAATATTATATTTAGAGATATGTATCCTGAAGTCAACAATTCAACTGAGTTGGTTAAATCTTTTGAAAAAGCAGTTGGAAAAGAGAGAATAACTAATTTGAAGCCACAGATGATAGCAGAGGACTTTTCTTACTATCAAAAGGTGGTCCCTGGAATATTTGTATTTTTAGGCATTAACAGCGTTGAAAAAGGTTTTGAAAGTCCATTGCACAGTTCGACATTCAACTTCGATGAGAAAATGCTGTTAAATGGAATAGAAGCTTACCTGAGATTTTTAGCGATAAGAGGTGTAATTGATGGAGAATAGGATTAAACTAATTACACTCAATGCTTATTATTTGCTAGGAGCGATAATATTTTTAACTCTAGGTAATTTTCTTCAGAGTTTAAATTTTGAAATTGGTCTAATAATTACTGAGTATGTATTGGTTTTAGGATATTCATTACTTATAATTAAAATGAGCAAGGCAAAAATTTCTGATTATGTTCATTTCAACGATGTGTCTAGAATGACTTTATTGAAAACTGTTTTAATAGTATTATTGTCATTACCTATTGTAATGTTGTTAAATCTTATTACTTTGTATATTTTAGAAGTGTTGGGGAAAGGTATTTACTATGACATCCCTATAGCTAAAGATTTTGCTTCGGTGATATTTCAGTTTTTTGTTATATCTATTTCCGCTGGTATTTGTGAGGAAGTTTTTTTTAGAGGAGTTATTTTAAATACTTATACAGATTATTTTTCATATAAGAAAGCTATAATTATTTCCGCATTCATGTTTGGGATATTTCACTTTAATTTACAAAATATCCTTGGACCGATATATCTAGGTATAGTGTTTGGATATCTTACAATAAAAACTCAATCTATAGTTCCTGCGATTTTAGGACATATGACCAATAATGGAGTAGCATACGTTATATCGTATATGGGTTCGTTAATAACAACTGAAACTGAAGGGATGATTGATGCATCATTTTTGCTCGATTCAATTATGAGTCTGGCATTTGTAGCCGTGTTTTCTTTAGGTGTTATTTTATATATTATTAAAACCATCCCTGGAAGGGATATGAATTTAAAAGATAGGAAAGTTGAAAATCATAAGAAAAGGGAATTTATTCCTTTAGTGATTACAATAATAATATACATTGGTTATTCGACATATATCTTTTTTTAGGAGACGTTATGAAAAGTTATAAAAATTTATCTAAAATTTATGATCAATATATGGATGATTATGATTATAATTCAGTTATAAATTCATTCGAAGAAATTTTAAAAAAGAATAAAGTACGAAAGATATTGGATTTAGCATGTGGAACCGGCAATGCTTCAATAGAACTTTATAAAAGAGGTTACATAGTTACCGGAATCGACTTATCTGAAGAAATGCTTATGAAGGCCAATGAAAAAACTCTTGAAAAAAATTATAAAATCAAGTTCATGTCGGCAGATATGAGATATTTCAATGTGGAATCCAAATTTGATGCGATTATCTCATTGACTGATGGACTAAATTATATGCTTGACAAGGAAGATTTGATAAAGGTGTTTGAAAGAGTCTATCATCATTTGAATAGCAGTGGAATATTCATATTTGACATGAGCACAATATTTAAATTTGAAAACTTGATCGGCAATAGCACCTTTGCTGAAAATGATGAAAATTCATCATACATATGGGAAAATTATTACGATGAAGAAAAACAAATTCTAGAATTCGATGTGACTGTGTTTACAGAGATAGGAAACAATCTCTTTGAGCGAAAAATGGAAAGTCATATTCAAAGAGGATACGATGTCGGATATATTAAAGGTTTATTGACGCAATCTGGATTTGAAATAATCAAGGTGTTTGGAACAAAGGAAAGCATTGAAGAATCAGATAGAATATTTTATGTTGCAAAAAAGAATATATAGTAGAATTTTGGAGGAGAAAATGGGGAAAATTACAGCGGCTTTAATCGGTAATCATACAAGGGTATATATTTCCGATACAACCGACATGGTTGAAGAAGCCAGAAAAATACACGGTACTTATCCTGTAGCTACTGCAGCGCTTGGAAGAAGTATAACGGCTGCAAGCATCATGGGGAAATTATTAAAAGGAAAGAAAGAAAAACTTACATTTCAGATAAAAGGAACGAATTTAATTCACTCTATTGTAGTTGTTGCTTGGTCGAATGGAAATGTAAAGGCATATATATCAGATCCTCAGATTGACATTGAAGATCATGACAATAGAAAATTAAATGTAGGTGGAGCAATAGGAAAAGACGGTGAATTGATTATAATCAAGGATTTAGGTTTAAAAGACCCGTATATAGGACGTGCACCGTTGGTAAGTGGAGAAATTGCAGAGGACTTAGCTCAATACTATTTGGATTCTGAACAACAGCCATCTATTATTTCGTTAGGAGTTTTGATAAATAAAGATTTAAGTGTGAAATCGGCAGGTGGATTCATTGCTCAGACAATGCCCGATATCACGGAAGAGGAAATCGTATTATTAGAAGATGCAATTTCTAAAATGAAGCCGATTTCTACTATTCTTAAAGACTATAAATCGCATAAAGAAATGCTGGAAGCTCTTTTTCCGAATATAAACATCAAGATTCTAGAAACGTATGAAACAGCTTTAAAATGTGACTGCAGTAAAGAAAAGCTAGAGAGTGCGTTGATTACTCTTGGCCCGGATGATATAAAAGAAATGATGGATAAGGATAAAGGAGCAGAACTGCATTGTCATTTTTGCAATACATATTACAAATTTGATTATGACGAACTAATGAAAATATATGAATTGACCAAAGAGTAATGGCTTTTGTCAAATATCGCTTGAGAATTTTCAATAAACATAAGCAACTTAGAATGGAAACTTTCTAGGTTGTTTTTTTATCTAAGAATATAGAAGAACACCCTCACTTCAAAATATGTAATATTTAAGTGGTGGGATGAATTCGTCTGGCGAACTTGTGTTCTTATATTTCTTGTAGTATAATATAAATAGCAGTAAATAACATTAATAATATAAATTGTATGTATTTCATTAAATGAATAAAATCACAATAAGGAGATGAAAGTATGGCTATAGAAAAAATACTAAGAACTCAAAGTATTAGAATTAAAAAGGCCATAAACTTTATCCTTATTGTGATGAAGCTTCCCTTTTGTCTAAGAACTTATACAATGTGACTAATTATCATATAAAACAAGTTTTTTCTGGACTGCAAAAAGATGCCGAGGATAGATATCCCAATGAAAACGAAGTAATTAACGGTATCAATAGAGCTATTCCTTTTATCAACGAAATTAAAGTAAATTACGCAAATAAAAGGAAACAAAGTGAACTGAAAAAATCGCCAAAAACAAGAAAATATATTTCTGATCCAACTATCGTTGAAGAATTAGATAAAGATAACCCATACCTCAATTACAGTATCTTAGATGGATATTTTAAATCGATCAATCAGATTGATTATAAAAACATGCCAGCTCATAGCAATCAACACATAATGAAACTTGTATTTCAAGACTGGAAAAGTTTTTATAAGAGCTTAAGTGATTATAAGAAAAATCCTTCTAAATACAAGGGTAGACCAAAACCACCAAGGTATGCTAAGAAAAACGGACGCAAAATCATCTATTTCACCAATCAAACCTGTAAAATCAAAGAAGATAAATATCTTAGATTTCCTAAAACCAAAGAAAAACTGGACATTGGAAAATTAGGTGAAACTGATGGAAGACTAAAAGAAGTTCGCATTATACCTGGTCCAACTTATTATACTGTAGAAATTATTTTTGAACATGAAGTTTCAGTGAAACAGTTAATGGATCAACCTAAAAGGATTTTTGGTATTGATTTAGGCGTAAACAATTTTGCAACTATTGTAAACAATGTTGGT
>DAOUQP010000082.1 GCA_030625575.1 Eubacteriales bacterium
TCCTAATGCAGGTTTCAGTTCTTCTTTAAGTTTTCTAATCAAATAATTTTTCAAACTTTTCACTCCTTATTTTTTTAATATATCTATTAATATTTCCATTCCTTTTTGAATCTCTTCTTTAGAACTATGTGTAAAATTCAACCGAAAATGATTCTCTCCTTCAGCAGCTTCTGAGAAGAAAAATTCACCTGGAATAAAATCCACTCCCTTTTTCATACTCTCAGAAAGCATTTCTTTTAAAGAAACATTTCCAAGAACTTCACACCAATAATAATATCCACCCATAGGCTTCATATAATTAATACTATCTTTTGCATATTCTAAATACATTCCCATAACATCTCTTTTTTCAAGGTACAAACTCCTCATCTTTTCAAGATGATCATCATAATACCCCTGGTTGATGAATTCTCCAATTATATGTTGCGAAAGAGTATTCGCGTGAATATCTACAAATTGTTTTAATAAAACCAATTTTTTAATAACATCTTCATCAGCTGCAACATAACCAATGCGAAATCCCGGAGAAATCGTCTTTGAAAACGTACCGATATATATAACAAAATTATCCTGATCCAACGATTTTATTGTAGGCATATATTTCTCATAATAAAGTTCACCATAAGGATCTTCTTCTATAATCGGCGTCCTATATTTTTTGGCTAAATATAATATATCCTTCCTACTTTGCAAATCCATTAAGTTGCCAGTCGGATTTTGATAATTTGGCAAAAGATAAATAAATTTTATATCATTCTTTTTCAAATTATACTCGACATGATTCAAATCCAAACCATTTGATTTAAGATTGGAATTGATCAACTTTGCACCAGCTTTTTTAAAAAGCTGTATTGCTCCAAAAAATGTTGGGTTTTCTACAAGTATTAAATCTCCAGGTTTGATAAAAGTACTTATCACCAAATTCAACCCTTGTTGCGCACCCGATGTTACCATGAGTTCATTATTCAAAAGCCTTATTGATTTTTCTTCATATAAATAATTTTGTAATATTTTTCTGAAATTCTTATCTCCACGTACTGGAGTCTGAAAAAAAACATCCTGATTACTCATTAAAATATCATTCGTCAAATTTTTAAAAGTCTCATAAGGAAAATTCTTTTTAGAAGGAAATCCTCCCGATAATGAAATCAAATTTTTTTCTTTAACATCACTCATGATTTTTGCCATAATATCAATGGAATTTTCAAAAGAAAAGTTACCTACCACCCGATCCCAATACATTTCATGAAATGGATTTTGATTATTTTTAATATTTTGATTGTAAATAACAAAGGTTCCTTTACCTACCTTCGAATCAATCAAATCTTCATCTTTCAACTTCTCATAAGCTTTGATTGTAGTATTCCTATTAACTTCCAAAGCTTGTGCCAATTTTCTTTCAGAAGGCAGAATAAAACCATATGGATACTTGCCCGCTATAATTCCTTCTTCTATTTGATTTTTAATCTGAAGATATAACGGTAAATTATTATTTCGATCTATCCTTATTTTCATAACAATACCTCACTTCTAGTATACCAATACTAAATTATTAAAAAAGAACCAATGCATAAATATTGGACCCCTCCATTATTATATCAGATTTTTACAAATTAATTACATTTTTCGTTGCATAATCATTTAGTATGTTGTATCATTAAGTTGGTGTTTATGGAAACACAATCTACATTACTTATGTAAATATTTTTTTTGGAGGAATTTTAAATGGAAAAAGGTACAGTAAAATGGTTTAACTCAGAAAAAGGATATGGTTTCATCACTGTTGATAACGGCGAAGATATTTTTGTTCATTTTTCAGCAATAGAAACTGATGGATTCAAAACTTTAGACGAAGGTCAAAGAGTGGAATTTGAAATTATTGAAGGCGACAAAGGTCCTCAAGCTAGCAAAGTAAGCAAAATATAATTGCTGGTAAACTTCTATTTTTCTTAAAGTAACAAAAGTGAAATATCTGAAATAGAATTAAACAGGCTGCCGATATGGCAGCCTTTTATATTTATAAAGAAATATCTCTACCTATTATATCCTCATAAGTTTGTCTTTTAACAATTACCCTCTCTTTTCCTTTACTTACCAAAACAACGGCCGGAATCAACATTCTGTTGTAGTTGCTAGCCATCGAAAAATTATAAGCTCCTGTAGTATGAACAATTAAATAATCTCCAGTTTCAATTTCAGGCAAATTAATATCTTTTACTAAAATATCGCCACTCTCACATGCTTTTCCTGCTATTGTGTATATATGGGTTTTTTCTTGATTATATTTATTGGCAATATCAGCAGAATAAAGCGCATTATATAGTGAAGGTCTAATATTATCAGACATTCCACCATCAACTGCCGCATAGGTTCTAATACCTTCTATTGATTTAACAGCCCCGATTTTATAAATAGTTATCCCCGCCGGTCCTATAATCCACCTACCTGGCTCTATAATCACTTGTGGTCTAGTCATATTTGCTTGCTTGAATTCTTTTTCTATTGTGTCCATAATCTCAGATAAAATTTTCTCAATGTCTAAAGGCTGTATATCTTCATGGTAAGGTATACCGAATCCTCCGCCGATATTAAGAATTTCAGTAGAATAATTATAATTATTCTTTGTCCATTCAATCAAATCAAAGATGAGTTTAAACGCATTTAGATATGTCTCATTATCAAATAGTTGTGATCCAATATGGTAATGAAATCCTTTTAAATCAAGTCTGTCTTCGCTAAGAATTCTTGGTATGATATCATTTTTTAATGACTCATCAATCTGAAAACCAAATTTTGTATCTCTTTGACCTGTTATAATATATTCATGAGTATCAATGTTTGTTAACCCAGGTGATAATCTCAATAAAACATCTTGTGTCTTATTTTCTTTTTTCAGAATTTCAATAAGCAGTTCCAGTTCATAAAGGTTATCTACAACAATTTGTCCAATATCGTAATCGATCGCCATTTCAAGTTCCTTTTGAGTTTTGTTATTTCCATGAAAAAATATTTCTTTAGGATTAAACCCCGCTTTCATAACAGTGAATAATTCTCCACCAGAAACAACATCAATCCCTAAACCTTCTCTACCTATAATCTGCGCCATAGCTACCGATAAAAAAGCTTTGCTGGCATAAAGAACCTTTACATTGTCATATTTATCGATAAAACATTTTTTTAAGGTATTAATATTTTCTAAAATAATATCTTCACTTAATACATATAAAGGCGTTTCATGTTTCTTAGCTAATTCAACTGTATCGACGCCTCCAAAAAAATAATGATTATTTGATTTCATAATTTCCCTCCTTATAAAGAATTTCTACCTAATTACAAACGCAATGATCATACCAGTTATTAAACATTATTTTTTTTGTTTTTTCATAGAAGGTAGTTTTTTTATTCAATAATTCCAGAGTTTTCTTTTTATCTCCGTCCACTAACTCCAATACTTCTTCAATGATGTTTTCAAACTCTCCAACATTTATATCTATACGAAATCTCTAATCGTTTTTTCCCCTTTTAAAAAGCAAAATCAGCATCATTTCCAATTCTTCAACATCTCCCCTATCGATCTTTTCATTTCTTCAAAATATTCCGACCCGTTTTTTCTCGCGTAAAACATCTGTCCAAAATTTTCAGCATCATAAGGATTGTTTTCTTTAAATAATCTTTCTTTTTCATTAAACATTTCTTTTATTTCTTCATCACTCATTTTTTTGTATTTTTCATTGAATACAACAAATTTTTCATCAAATCTATCTCTATGATTTCTCTTATATTCCTCTTCATAATATCCAAAAGTCAATAAACTTATTGGAAATGCATATTTAGGCAAATCAAGCAATTCTTTGTGAGTTTCATAATTTTCCAATATATCACCTATATAACACGAACCTATTCCTAATGATTCAGCAGCAATCACTGCTGTTTGAGCTGCAATCAATGCATCGCTTATAGAAAGCATCAAATCCGCCGTTGAAGGCGATGAATACTCCCCATTTCTTTTTTCTTCAAATTCTTCAGCCTTGGATATTTGAAAATAGCGATGCCATTTTTCCATATCGGCTACAAATAATAAAAGTACAGGCGCAGTTGCAATAAAAGGTTGATTATCACAAGTTTTGCTTAGTATTTCCTTTGTCTTTTGATCTCTTATTACAATAACCGAATACATCATCATGTTTCCTGCAGTAGGAGCTCTCATTGTGCTATGCAGTATTTGATTCAATGTATTATCATCAATATCTCTTTTATCGTATTTTCTTAGAGATACCCTATTTTCAATTATATTCAAAGTATCATTCATCGATATTCACCATTTCTTTTTCTTTTTTACTTAAAGAATCATAAACAATCAGAAATGACTGATTGATTAGATCAACTATTATTTCATCATCTATCTCTTCAATATAAATAGTATTCCAGTGTTTTTTATTCATGTGATACCCGGGAATGATTATATCAGGATACTCCATCCTAAGCATTTCATTCACAACCGGTTCATTCTTAAGATTGATACTTGGTCTATCCTCATGGCTATTCATCAATCCAAACATCTTATTTCCAACTTTAAACACCATTACATCTTGACCGAAAGGATAAGTTTCCTTCGAGCCTTTCAACTTCAAAAAGATATCTTTTACATCATTGATATCCATCAGCGATCAATTCCTTCACGAGACAATACCCCTTGCTCATAATAATGTTTTATTTCCTTCATTTCAGTAACTAAATCTGCATATTGATATAACTCCGGAATGCAATATCTTCCCGTCAATATCAATTCCGTTTTTTCGTTTTTATTCTTAATCAGATTTATTATCTGCTCGCTTGTAATCATCTTATAATAATGAGCTATAAAGATTTCATCCAATATCACTAAATCATAAAGACCTTCTTTAACTACTTCTACAGCTTTCTCATATCCTTCCAAAGCTCTTTTATAATCGTCTTCAACTGGATCTTTATCTATAAAGCAATCAACTCCATACTGCTCAACGAAAATTCCATCAAGAAGCTTTTCAAGCTTTGTTTCCGAGTACTTCATTCCTTTGATAAATTGTCCGACATAAACTTTCTTGCCTATCATCAATGTTCTTAAAGCCACACCAAAAGCAGCAGTTGTTTTCCCCTTGCCATTTCCGGTATATATATGTACATATCCTTTACTCATCTTTAATTACCACCTCATTTAAAATTTTCCCTATAGATTCTTTGAATACTATAGTTGCTGAAGAATCATATTTTGTCTTGGTCTTATTTATAATCACAAGATTTTGTCCATTGTAATATCTAATCAAACCTGCCGCCGGATATACTTTAAGAGAAGTTCCACCGATTATGAGCAAGTCTGCCTTGGAAACACAATCTATCGATTCTTCCAACAATATTTGATCCAATGATTCACCGTACATAACTACATCAGGTCTAACCTTTCCACCGCATTCATCGCATAGCGGAACTCCATTATTATTGAGTATAAAATCAACATTAAACTTTTTACCGCATTTTTGACAATAATTCTTATGCAATGACCCGTGGATTTCTATAACATTTGTACTTCCTGCCATCTGATGAAGTCCATCGATATTTTGAGTGATAATAGCCTTTAAACTACCTCTTCTCTCTAGTTCATACAGGGCTTTATGCGCCAAATTCGGCCTTGCATCTGGATGGATCAGATTTTCTCTATAATACTTATAAAAATCATCGGTTTGATTGTTGAAAAATCTAATGCTTAAAATTTCTTCAGGAGGAACATTATAATTGGACTTCTTTGAATAGAGCCCCTCGGCCGAACGAAAATCTGGAATATCACTTTCAGTAGAAGTACCGGCTCCTCCTAAAAAAACAATGTATTTGCTTTTTTCAACAATCTCTTTAAATTCGTTTAACTTCAAGATATCCATTAAAAATCCATCCGTTTGATTTTTACATCTTCAAGCGCATTTATCTCTTCCTCTAAACATTCAACTGAAACCTTATCTTTTCTTTCAATTAATTCTAGTAAGATCAATCCCTCATCACTGCATATATTGCTCGCCTCGTGAAGTCCAAGTCTCGTCTTGATGATACATCCATACTTTGTAAGAATTCCTTGTACTTTAACCGCATCCCCCGACCTATGATTTACCTGTATTCCCACGATAATTCTCATTTTTTCACCTCCCCATATTTAAATCTTATCGAAGATATCACCAAAGATATCACCAATTGTTGTTTTTTCTTTTTCCTCATTTTCATATGATTCAACTACAGAATCTTCATCAAAAAACAACAAACTGATTTTTTCGTTTTCAACATCGATTCTTTCAATCTCCACTGTTATTTCATCATCTAATTGATACTTCTTATTGCCAAGTTCACTCTTATGTATATACCCAATAACACCTGTCTCTAATTGCACTAATAGTCCAGAACTTATATCTTTAAAAATTTTCCCGTAAACTACATCCCCTACTTCATAATCATCTAAAATAGTATCCCATGGATTTACAGTGATATCTCTAAGAGATAGAGAGATTTTTCTTTCCTCTTTGTTGAATGATTTTATCTGAACTTTTATTTTATCTCCTACATTTATTATTTCTTCCATGTTTTTTATTCTTATCCAAGATGCATCATTGATATATAAATATCCCATGGCCGCACCTAAGTCTATCAGTGCTCCAGATTTAAATATTTTATACACATTTCCATCGATTATTTGATCAATTTCTAAAGTTTCAAAGAATTCCTTTTCTTTTTTATCCTTATCGATTTCCAATAAAGCACGTCTAGATACAACTAAATTTTTATCATGCAAATTCCAATCGTTTATCAAACAATCCAACTTCTTATCAATATACTCATCGGCATTTTCAACATATTTGATATCTATCTGAGAAAATGGCATGAATCCTCTGATTCCTTTAAAATCGATTCTCAAACCACCTTTAATAACCTCTTTAACCATTACTTCTATAGCTTCTTTGTTTTCAAAACTTTTATCAAGTTTTTCTACTGTCTCTATCTCTAAAGCTCCTTTTCTTGATAATACTATTTGTCCATTTTCATCATCTATCTTCACAATTTCAAAATTTATCTTCTCATCGATATTTAATTTTTCCTCTTCAATTTCCAATCTATCCACAACTCCATCGTACATATGGCCTAGAGAAACAATGACATCATCATTTCCAATAGAATATACTGTACCTTCAACAATCATACCCTCTTCAAGTTTTATCGTATTTTCGTCAAATTCTTTCATAAGTTCTTCCATATTTTTATCTTCCATAAACAATCACCTCTTAGTATCAGTATATCAATTTTTCCGGAAAAGTAGAAATAAAAAAACTGCTAATCATACGATTAACAGTTTTTACATCAAGCTGATTTTTTTCCTTTTTTTTCTTTTCCTACATTCAAGATAATAGCATTTGTAGGGCACCTTCTGGATGCTTCCATTACAGTTGGCCCAAGAATGTATCCAGGCTTAACAATTGCTTTTTTATCTATTATTTCAAAATCATCAGGTGATATTTTAGAACATATTCCACATCCTACACAATATTCTTCAATAATCTCAAGTGGTGGTTTTTCTTCTTCTGAATTCATCGCTAAAACTTCTTCATTACTGACAAACTTTTGAACGATTTGACTCATAACCAATATTGCTGCAATAGTTAAAACCCATCTAAGAGCCATAAACTCAAATCCTAAAAACTTTACTTCATTAATCAACATAGGAACTTTTATAACTGCCCATGATGATATTATTATAACTGCATTTCCTACACTTGCCCCTTTTTCCATAAGAAGTTTGACTATTGGAAAAGATGCATAAATTGGTCCTGCTGAAATACTGCCAATAACAAAAGAGAAGAAATATCCCATTTTTCCTGAATCCTTACCAAGTTTATTTAGAATAACCTCTTTAGGAACCCATGCATCAATTACAGTTGCAAGTAAAATTATCAATGGGAGAACTTCAAATAATTCTTTGAAGTAAATAAACGTGTAATATGCTACTGATTTCAACTGATCAGGTTGCATTATTGCAACGAAAATATATAAAGCTACACCTATTGAAAAAAGTGCATTTTTTTTAGCAAAATTAATTATCTTCATAGTATTACCCCCATTATTACTGCTATGGTTATAGCTAAAACAAAACTCAGTGCATTTCTAATAAAGGTAAATTTTTTCCCAAATTCATTTATTTCAATCTTCATAGTCGCAACTCCAACCATTGTGAGAGTTGTTAAAAATGCTGTAATGACCATAATATTAGCACCTTGCTCTTGTAGAGCTGCGACTAATGGAAAGGCGATAAATGCTGGAATAATTGTAATTCCCCCAGCAGCTGACGCTCCTAAAACAGATACAGCAAGATTGCTATTGTTGCCTAGATATTTTGTTATAAGTTCCATTGGAACATACGCCATTATCACTCCAATTATCATTAGTATTCCAATAATATCTAGAATCATGCTCTTTACCATGATTTTTGATTTATAAAACGATTGTTTAGTCTTTTCCTTATTTTTATGATAAGACCACCCTAATCCTATAGTCGCTAAAAGCCAATATTTCAAAACCGCTATTGTCACAATATCAATCCCCTTTCATAATGTGTTTATTGTACATTACTATGCTTTATTAGTTTGTAACAATTGTTACAAACATGAAAAAAGGTAGATTTCTCTACCTTAAAACAGTTTTTTTCTTTTCAAACAAACTAAGAATCAACATCATAACGGTCGAAATAAACATTATTATCAATAAAAATTATTGGATTATATTTGTTCAATAATATTAATTAACCTAATTGTTTCGCTAATCATCGGAAATGGGATATCAAGAATTTTTACATCAATTTTCTCATAATATCACCTTCCGAGTTTGTAATATCAAATTTTCGTGATATTATCACGTTTTTTTCAAAAAATTACGTGATTAAATCACTTTTTTATATTTGTCTACTAATATATAAAGTCTCCTTTAGCTTCATTAATCCATCTAGAGACATGAAAAAACCATGGATTCTACAACCCATGGTCTTAAATAATCAATACATATTGTTGAAAAAGCTATTTGACAATTGTTTTAAAAATTTCAGTGTATGATCTTCTGTCGATTTTCTCGCAAATTCACGATCTCTATCTTTTATTGCAGTTGCCATTTCGATAAGCGAATTATTAAACCAATCATAATCATCTATTACATAATGAATCGATTGAAGAAATCTCGCTGTCTTAACATTCAATTCTTCAAGCATGTCAATCAGAATAGGATTCTTCGATGCAGTTCTTACTATTTTATGAAATCGCTGATCGTCTTTGATACACTTTTTATAGTCTTTGACAATATCATAGTTTTTAAATCTCTCAATGATTTCAAAAAGTTCATTAATTTCTTCAGCTGTAGCCCTTTGAGAAGCAAGTTCCGCAGCTAATCCTTCTAGGTTTTTCTTTACTTCATATGCGTATTTTACATTGCCTAGATTGATTTGCGTAACAAAAGTTCCTACTCTCGGCTTCATTTCAACAAGTCCTATTTGAGCAAGTCTTAATAAAGCTTCGCGAATTGGCGTTCTGCTTACTTGAAATTCATTCACCAAGTCTTTTTCGCTAATAGCTGATCCTGGTTCATACTCTAGTTCAATAATTCTTCTTTTTAATTCATTATAAATTTCTAAATTTGCCAATTCTTTCACTTTAATCACTCCGCCACTTAATCTAGTAATTCCATTTCCTTCTCATGATTTCCCATTTTTTATCTCTTTGCTCTTCAATAAATTCTATATCTTCATCTTTTAAATGTTTAAATCTTCCTTGTTTTTTCAAATACTCTTTTGCAGAGGTAAATTTCTTTGGATTTCTATTAAGAGTAAATTCACCGTTCTC
>DAOUQP010000213.1 GCA_030625575.1 Eubacteriales bacterium
AGAATTATTATCTGAGTACGATTTCCCTGGTGACGATATTCCAGTAATTCAAGGTAGTGCTTTATTAGCATTACAAGACCCGAAAAGCGAGTGGGGAGATAAAATCATCGAGATGTTCGAAATTATCGATGAATATGTACCGGATCCAGTAAGAGAAACAGACAAACCATTCTTGATGCCGATAGAAGACGTATTTAGTATCACAGGACGTGGAACAGTGGCAACAGGAAGAGTTGAAAGAGGAATAGTAAAAGTATCAGAAGAAGTAGAAGTTGTAGGATTATCAGAAGAAAAAAGAAAAGTAGTAGTAACAGGAGTAGAGATGTTCAGAAAGCTGTTGGATCAAGGACAAGCTGGAGACAACATCGGAGCATTACTTCGTGGAGTACAAAGAAGTGAAATCCAGAGAGGCCAAGTATTGGCTAAGCCTGGTAGTGTAAATCCACATACAAAATTCTTAGCACAAGTATATGTACTTAAAAAAGAAGAAGGCGGAAGACATACACCGTTCTTCAACGGATATAGACCACAGCTTTTCTTCAGAACAACAGACGTAACAGGAGCAGTTAATCTACCAGAAGGCGTAGAAATGTGTATTCCTGGTGACAACATCGAGATGACTATTGAATTGATTGCACCAATCGCTATAGAGAATGGATTGAAGTTCTCAATTAGAGAAGGTGGACGTACAGTAGGCGCTGGATCTGTTATTGAAATCATCGAGTAATCGATAATAACAAATTTTATTAGAACATAAAATGCACAAACCTATTGAGGTTTGTGCATTTCTTTGTTTTTGTTTTGTGTCATTCGAATTGCTAATGGTCTATTAGAATATTAATCGTGTTAAATGATTGACAATGTGAAGTCTATGGTATATTCTTAATTGTGAAATATATATCGATTTAATATGGGAGGATGCTATGTCGGGTTATGCTAATAATGTTATAGAAGCTTCAGAGATTTTTAAAGCACTTGGTCATCCTACAAGAGTTTGTATTTTGAGTAAATTGAGATTTTCAAATTTAAACGTTTCGCAAATGCAGGAGTGTTTAGAGATATCTCAATCTAATGTTTCTCAGCATCTCAATATTCTTAGAAACAGAAAAATTATTGTTGGAGAGCGAAGAGGAACTGAGGTTGTATATTCTTTAATAGATGATCGCGTAAAGCTGATGATTGAGATGTTTTTCTAAAAATGATTTTTTTTGGCTTAAACATTAGGATATTGTAATATAATAATAATCTAATGTAATTAACTCCCTAAAATAATTTAAATGGAGGTATCGATATGAAAAAAACTGATATATTAATAATTGGTGGTAGTGCAACAGGTGCAACTGCTGCAATGACGGCGAAATCAAATTTTGCTGACAAAGATGTTACGGTAATTAGAAAAGAAGAAAAAGTTATGATTCCTTGTGGAATTCCTTATATCTATGGAACAGTTGGAACAAGCGATAATAATATTTTACCTGATGGAGGATTAAATGGTCTTGGCGTAAATATTGTTGTTGATGAGGTAACTGCAGTAGATACTG
>DAOUQP010000185.1 GCA_030625575.1 Eubacteriales bacterium
GAGCATCTGCCTTACAAGCAGAGGGTCATAGGTTCGAGCCCTATTACTCCCACCATTATGGTCTGGTAGTTCAGCTGGTTAGAACGCTAGCCTGTCACGCTAGAGGTCGTGGGTTCGAATCCCATCCAGATCGCCATAATATGCTGGTGTAGCTCAATTGGAAGAGCAGCTGACTTGTAATCAGCAGGTTGCGGGTTCGAGTCCCATCACCAGCTCCAGTAAAAAAGAGAATTCTATTTTGAATTCTCTTTTTTATTGTGTAAAATAGGTATGGGAGGAATTTTATGTTTAGAAAGATGAAACCCGATGATAGGATCCAAGTGTTGGATATATCTAAAGACATATGGGAAGGGTCGGATTATATAGAGAACATTTTCGATGATTGGGTAAATGAAGATAAAGGTGAATTTACGTGTCTTGAGATAGAAGACAAGGTAGTTGGATTTTGTAAAATGACCAATATAGATAGTGAAACAGTTTGGTTTGAAGGAATTAGGGTTGGGTCTTCATATCGAAACAGGGGATTTGGAAGTTTGCTTTCAGATTATCAAATAAAAAAAGCTAAAGAGCTAGGTTATAAAAAAGCACAGTTGGCGACTTATCGGTTAAACGATAGCATAGGAATCATTGATATGTTGAAATTCAGAAAAATTGGTGAGTATAAATACCAAGAGATAGTTTTGAAAAATTATAATGTAAGCGATATAGATTATTATGATCAAATAGATTGGTTTGATTTCAATCAAGAATATCTAGGGGTTGATTTTACGTTTCTTAAAGGAGATAATGATTTATTAGATAAACTTGTTTCAAGAAATGAAGTTTATCAGTATAAACAAAACAAGATAATCTTGTCAAGCTTGAAATCTAAAGGAAATTCTTTATCGATTGTTGATTTTTATGGGGATTTTGAAGAAGTTTTTAAATTCATTGTGTATATGGGTAAAAAAACTGGAGTGGATGTTATTTCATCTATGAGTAAAGACGATGGTTGGATTGATTTTTTGAATGAAAAAAGTGTATTTAAATTAGATGAAGAATATAGAGATAGCTATCTTTATGAACTGGATTTGGAGGAAAAATATGATTAGTCAAAAGATAATACAGGATATTTTATTTGAAGCCTTGAGACTAGGTGGAGATTTTGCTGAAGTGTTTATTGAAAATCGCACAAATAATAGTTATCAGATGATTGGCGGTAAACTTGAAAAAGGAGTTAAAGGAAGAGATTTTGGAATAGGAATCAGGATATATTTTGGTATCAATAGTGTCTATACTTATACAAATAATTTAAATTCAGATAATCTTATTGAAATGGTAAGAAAAGCTGTTCATCAAAAAACAATAAATAAAGATATTGAAGTCATGCCTTTTAATAATACTGAAATAGTCGACTATCACAATGTTTTGAATACTGGTAATTCGACTGATGAAGAAAAAATCGATTTGATGAAGAGAATTTCTAAATCGGCAAAAAATTATGATGAAGTCATCAAACAAGTGATCTCGAATTATGTCGATTATAAGCAAGAAATCATTATTGCCAATACTGATGGCTTGTATATCGAAGATGAGAGAGTTAGAACTAGACTGTCTGTAAGTGCCAGCGCTGAAGCGAATGGTGATATACAGACGGGTTCGATGAATAAAGGTGCTCATCAAGGATTTGATTTTTATAATACTGTGGATGTTGAATTTTTAGGTAATGAAGCAGCTAGAATTGCTAAAACATCTTTAAATTCAAAATATGCTCCAAGTGGTCAAATGTCTGTTGTTCTTGATAATGGCTTCGGGGGTGTTTTGTTTCATGAGGCGAGTGGTCATGGATTGGAAGCGACAAGTGTAGCTAAAGGAATATCTGTTTATTCTGGGAAATCAGGTCAAAAGGTAGCGTCTGATTTGGTAACGGCTATCGATGATGGAACTATAAAAAATGCATGGGGTTCACAAAATTACGATGATGAAGGTAATCCGACTCAAAAGAATGTATTGATAGAAAAGGGAATATTAAAATCTTACATGGTAGATAGACTTAATGGGAAGATCATGAATGAAAAATCATCTGGTTCGGGAAGAAGGCAGTCATATAAATATGCACCGACTTCAAGAATGACTAATACTTATATAGATAATGGAGATTCAAAGTTCAACGAAATTATCGAGAATACAGAGTACGGTCTTTATTGCAAGTATATGGGTGGAGGATCTGTCAACCCGGCAACCGGTGAGTTCAACTTTGCTGTCATGGAAGGATATATGGTTAGAAACGGGAAAATTGAAGAGCCGGTTAGAGGCGCTACGTTAATAGGCACTGGCTTTGAAACGCTGAACAACATCGATATGGTAGGTGACAACCTCGACTTTGGTCAAGGGATGTGCGGATCTGTCAGTGGATCAGTACCGGTAAATGTAGGTCAACCTACCGTAAGAATTAAATCCATGACCGTTGGTGGAAGAAGTGAGGAAAAATGATGAAAATGGATGTGTTTTATAAACAACTCGAAGAAAAAGCGCTTAAAAGTGGATTTGAAAATATTGAACTATTCTATCAAGAAGGAAAAGAATTCAACACAAAAGTTTTTAGAGAACAATTAGATAATTATCAAATTTCTGAAGAATCTGGTGTTTCCATCAGGGGAGAATATGAAGGCAAAATAGGTTATTATTATTCAGAACTGATTGATGAATCGATTATAGATGAAGCTCTTTTGGCGATTATTTCAAATTCGCAGCTTATGGATGTAGATGATGAAAAGATTATTGGTGAAGAAAGTATAATTGATGACAGTGAAGATTTTAATAAATCGTTGATAAAGAGTGATTACTCTATGATAATAGAAACTATGATTGAAAATGAAAAAAAACTTAAGGGGAAAGATGATTTAATTACAGAAGTTCCTTACAATATGTATGCTGAAATT
>DAOUQP010000179.1 GCA_030625575.1 Eubacteriales bacterium
AATACAAATATTGTTAATGAATATGAAACTGTAAATGATCAATTGGACTTTAGGGAAAATTATGAACGAGAATTTAAAAAATATGAAAGTATTGAAAGATTGTATCCAACTTCAAAAAAGACAAAAGTTGATATCTATCCAAAAGAGAGGGTGTTTACAGTTACCGCTGATTATATGTTAAAAAATAAAAGTGAGCAACCATTATCAGAACTGTTTATAACTGAAAGAGTTTCTTTAGAGAGCGTTGCAATAGAAAATGCACGTTTAGTTGCCCATGATACTTTGTATGGAACGTATTTGTTCAAGTATGATAAACCTTTACAACCCAACGATTCTGTAAGATATACCTATAAATTAAAGAAAAAGGTAAAAGGCTATGAACAAGACAATTCAATTGTAAATAATGGTACTTATATTAATCGCTTTGGGAATTTTGAACCTATTTTGGGTTATACTTCGGGATTAGAGATTTCCAATAGAACTGAACGTGAAAAAAGGAATTTACCAAAACGAGTTGAAGAAGATAATTCGGATACACATATTGTATTAGAAGATGTGAAAAATGAAAAAATAAGATTCGAAACTATTATCTCTACAGCCAGTGATCAAACGGCAATTAGTTCTGGTCGTTTATTAAAAGAATGGTCAGAAAATAATAGAAACTACTTTCATTATAAATCTCGTGTAAAGATTTTACCAGAAATCGGTTATTTTTCTGCTAAATACGCTTATAAGAAAATAGATTATAAAGGGATATCTATCGAGCAATATTATGATCCAAATCATGATTTTAACATTGAAAACATTGAAAACAGTGTGAAACAAACCTTAGATTATTGTCAAGAAAACTTTGGTGCCTACGCCTTTGATCATATAAGAATTGCCGAAGTTCCTGCACATTGGCCTTTTGGTGGATTTGCACATCCTGGGATGATTTCTATGACAGAAGACAGATTATATTTAGCCGATGTAAGCAATCCAGAGACCTTCAATTTAGTAGCCAAAAGGACAATTCACGAAGTTGCTCATCAATGGTGGGGGCATACGTTATCAGCTAAACCAGTTGCTGGAGGATCTTTACTTATTGAAGGGTTCGCTAAATATACAGAAGCAGTTGTACTAGAAAAAATGTATGGAAAAAGAGCATTGTATAGCTTGACAGAAAATGCGAGAAGTAGATACTTTTCTGGAAGATCTTTTGCAAGTGAGAATGAACCTCCAGTTTATAAAGTAGATGGTCAAAGTTATATTGCTTACGGAAAAGCTCTCACTGTAATGTTGGCATTAAGAGATTTGATAGGTGAGAAGCAAGTAAATCATGTGTTAAAAAATATTACAGACAAACACCGTAACATTAATAAGTTAGAGGCTATCTCCATTGAATTTTTAGATGAACTTTATAAAGTAACACCCCAAGAACATCATATATTAATTGATGATTGGTTTAAAAAAGTTATCACCTATGATTTAAGTATTGATGAAAGTTCTTATAAAGAATTGAATAATGGAATGTATGAGATTACCGTAAAAGTGAAAGCGAAACGTTTTGAAACGTCAGATACTGGAGAAATCAAACAGGTTGGTATGAACGAACCTATTAAAATAGGAGTATTTAGTACACATCCATCAAATGTAAAAGACAACAGTTCAATGCTATATTATCAATCAAAAATTATTGACAATGAAGAAACAGTACTTAAGATTATTGTAAAAGAGTTACCTAAATACATTTCTATAGATCCATTTGGGACAAGGTCTGATAAAAATTTTGTTGATAACACATTTAAGTTTTAATAATAGAATTATAGCTTACGAATGTTTTTAATACTTAGCAGGTCGTAAAATGGATGTAACATAATTGTTGACGATATAAAACACTACGTGTTAGTTATATCTACAATTATGTTAAATACGTTGTATTTGCCATTTTACTCATGCGATACATTTGTACTATAATTAATATTATGTTAAATAGAATATGTCATATATCCTCTATGTGATTAATTAAGGTTATTTTTGCAGGATGATCAAAAAGAGTACCTCCTCCAAAGAATTTGTTATTTTAATGGCTTCCCTGATGTCAATTGTTGCTTTGGCCATTGATGCTTTGCTGCCCGCTCTTGATATTATAGGCGAAACTATTGGTACAACAAGAATTGTAGATAATCAATTGCTAATAACAATGATCTTTTTAGGTTTGGGCGTTGGCCCTCTGTTATTTGGGCCGATTTCTGATAGTTTTGGAAGAAAACCTGTGGTTTATATGGGTATTGGCCTTTTTATAATAGCAAGTCTTATCTGTGTCTTTGCTGAAGATCTAGAAACCATGATTGCCGGGAGAATTTTGCAGGGTATTGCCTTATCAGCACCAAGAACGATCAGTATAGCCATGATCAGAGATATTTATAGTGGTGATTATATGGCGAGAATAATGTCGTTTATAACCGTAGTTTTTCTCCTGGTGCCAATTATAGCACCGGCTTTGGGTAAATTTATTCTTGATAGATACAATTGGCAGGCTATTTTTTATGTGCAAATTTTATTTGGTTTGCTGGTATCTGTTTGGTTTTGGAGAAGACAGGCCGAAACCTTGATAAAGGTGAACCGTGTCAAATTTTCTCCTCATATTTTCTCTAATGGTCTAAAAGAATTGATTAAATATAAAACCACAATAGGATACACTTTAATATCAGGATTTATAACTGCTTCATTTTTAGTGTATTTGAGTTCAGCACAGCAAATATTTGCTTTTCAATACAATATGGCTGACGAATTCCCATATATTTTCGCCGGACTTGCAATTTCTATTGGAATAGCTACTTTTTTAAATGGCACACTTGTTCTGAAATATGGCATGCAAAAATTGGTTTCGATGGCTTTAGTATTATATTTTGGTGTTTCGTTGGTTTATGTTGTAATATATTTCTCAAGCCCTAACCCCAATGTTATGGTTTTACTCACCTTTTTTGGGTTTCAATTCTTTGCCGTAGGATTCTTATTCGGAAATTTGAGAGCGTTGGCTATGCAACCTATAGGTCATATTGCAGGTATCGGTGCCGCAATCACGGGATTCGTTTCAACCTTAATGGC
>DAOUQP010000047.1 GCA_030625575.1 Eubacteriales bacterium
TTAAGAAGTCAAACTTAAACAACAAAAATAAGTTGTATGAAAGCATCATCATTTGAAATACTGCTTCATTAGCCCAAAATGATTTTAGGATAAGATCTCCTACATGCATATCATATTTTACTTCTTTTATGTAGTTTTCTGAATTTCCTCTTTTTTCATAGGTAATAACTACTTTTCCGGGTCGTAAATCTGTATTGGTAACAAATAAAAAGTATTGGTAATCCGTACCTGGTAGAAGTGATAGTTGATCTCTATCTTTTACAGATTTAAGCACACGAGAAACAACAAATCTTCTTTCTTTATCCCAAGTATTTAGTTTGGTAAATAGTTCGATTGTTTCTCTACCTTCTTTGCCTTCTAAAAAAATAATCTGTGAATCAGTCACTTCCCGTAAGAGTGTAGAATAAGCTTTAGCTTTAATCAAATACTTGCATTTAAAAGACTCTATGGTTTGAATAATCTCTTCATCAAAATAGCCACTATCCATTCGGAACAAGATTTCTAAATCATCTGTTTTTATGTTAGCTACAATTTCTTTTATCATTTCTGCAGCACCGTTTGCAGTATATGTATTACCACTTCGCATAAATCCAGTAATATAAGCTTTAAGTTCATCACAAAAGGCAAATTGTATATTGTAACAACGATTTCCTACTTTTTTAGGGTTATACCCTTTGGTAGCCCCTTCTTGATGGCCTTCTACATTTATGACACTACTATCAATATCTATTGTAATTGAATTCAACCCACTTTTAGAAAGTAAACTTTTTAAACAATTTGAAATTGATATCTCGGAACATTTGCGTTGTTTTATATGTAAAACTTCCTAGAAATCTTGAAACGGTACTGGTCATTTTTACTGATATGTCAAATTTCTTAACTAAAGAATCATTTCAAAGTAACTTTAGACGTTCCAACTTATCAATTCCAATGAAATGACCGCAGAGCATTGTCTTTATGTGGTTCATTTTGATTCTATTAGTGGATTCGTTATCAAAAATGAGATCATTTTCAATTAAATCGAAAATACCATTGTTTTTTGCTTCTTCAAGAAGTAAAAAGATTCCTGCATTTGTAGTTAGATTTTTTGCATTAAAATCAAGTTTATTAATCATAATGGGTATAAATACAACAATTATTGTTATATTTATACCCATTTATAAGAGCCAAAAAACATAAAATAGTCTGAATTTCCATTCACCCAATGGGTGAAAATCAGATATTGCTAAACTTGTTGTAATTACAAGTTTTTAAAGCTTATTGATTATTTACACGCAGAACCTCGGTTATACTAAACTTTTTGTAGAATGTCCAATTAAATCATAACGGTTTTCTTTAATCAAAGCTTCATACACCATTTTTTTATTTTTGGGGTCTTTAAATTGCAGTAACGCCCTTTGCATCTTCTTCTCAATAATAGATTTAGGAATATATACCGGCTTCATATCTCTAGGATCTATTTCAGTATAATACATACAAGTAGATAAAGTTCCAGGTGTTGGGTAAAAATCCTGCACCTGTTCCGGAGTATAATTAATCTCCTTTAAATATTCCGCCAATTTTATAGCTGATTTCAAAGTGCTTCCAGGATGAGAAGATATCAAATACGGAATTACATATTGCTCTTTGCCTATCTCTTTATTTATTTTAAAGAATTCTTTAACAAAAGATTTATATAATTCAGCATCAGGTTTTCCCATATATTTTAATACTTCATGATCAATGTGCTCCGGTGCAACTTTCAACTGACCAGACACATGATGCTCGACGATCTCTTTAAAATACTTTCTATCGTCATACATTAAATAGTCATACCTGATTCCAGATCTTATAAAGACTTTTTTAACTCCTTCTATCTTTCTCAGTGTCCTTAAGATATCCAAATACTCTTCATGAGATACATCTAAATGTGGACATTTGGTAGGAAATAGACACTGTCTATTTTTACAGCTGCCGATAGTCAACTGTTTTTTACATGCAGGCTTTCTAAAATTGGCAGTAGGTCCTCCGACATCGTGGATGTAACCCTTGAAGTCTTTATTTTTAATCATTTGATTTGCTTCTCTAACTATCGATTCTTTAGATCTGCTTTGAACGGCTCTTCCCTGATGAAAGGTAAGAGCACAAAAACTACAACTTCCAAAACATCCTCTATTGCTTACAATACTGAATTTAACCTCTTCTATCGCAGGAACCGATCCCAATTTCTCATATATAGGATGCACTTGCCTAGTGAATGGGAGTTCATAAATATAATCAAGCTCTTCCTGATTTAAAGGCATTATCGGTGAATTTTGCACAATATAACCCTTATCGTGCTCTTGAACTAATGTTTTACCTAAAATCGGATCCTGATTGTCATAGAATATTTTAAAATATTCTGCAAAAACTTTCTTGTTTTCAGAAACTTCTTTATAAGAAGGTAATTCTATATAGTCATAAATATTCTCTTTGGAAGCCACTGTAAAAACTGTGCCTTTCACATGCTGAATATACTGAATATCTATACCATTGTTCAAATATTCAGCTATCTCCAATATTTGATTCTCTGCCATACCATAAACCAACAAATCCGCCCCGGAATCATACAAAGCAGATCTTCTCAGTTGATTGCTCCAATAATCATAATGTGCAAGTCTTCTAAGAGAAGCTTCAATTCCTCCGATAATTACCGGTGCATCCTTGAATGCCTGTTTTATTAAGTTTGTATAAACAATAACAGCTCTGTCAGGGCGCAGTCCCATCTCGCCATCAGGAGAATACATATCCTTTTTTCTTCTCTTTTTACTGACTGAATAATGGTTTACCATAGAGTCCATATTTCCAGAAGTAACAAGGAATCCCAATCTAGGTTTTCCTAATTTTTTTATATCTTTTAAATCTTTCCAATCAGGCTGAGCTATTATCCCAACTCTATATCCTGCTCTCTCCAATACTCTTGCTATCAAAGGTCCTCCAAAAGAAGGATGATCAATATACGCATCACCAGTCACTAGGATAAAATCTAATTTTTCCCAACCTCTCGCTTTCATATCATATCTATTTATTGGTAAAAATTCATCACAATTATTCATATAACACCTCAACCCCATTTTATACTCAATATCACCTAGAGGCAAGTCTATCACAATATTTGAAGAAATTACATTTATCGGAATATTTCAATAAATAACTCCTATCAATATCAATTTTCTCTTGAAATTACACATTTAAAAATGGTATATTTATTACAGTGGGGAAATATATAATTAGGAGTAAAAAATGGGCTTTTTTAAAGAAATAAAAAAATTGAAATCATATAAATTTACAATTATGATTATTCCAGATACTAATAAGAAAGTTATACAGTTTAATTTAAGTAAACTCTTCTTATATTCAACATTCTCAATAATGATAATTATAAGTTCGTATTTTCTAAGTAAAAACATTTACTTGGAATCATTAAACAGCTTTTTGGACTCGTATAACAGCGAATTGAAAAATGAAATTGTTTTTCGAAATGACAAAATTGAAAAATTGTATTCTTTAAGAAGTGAATACGAAAATGAAATGTCATATTTAAAAACATCTATCAATTCATCTGCATTATACTTCGAAGAAAAATTATCGGAGCTTCATAGTCTTGAATCGGAAGTGAACTCACTCTTGGTGATGATCAACGACCGTGGCCAAACTGCACTAAGTATTCCAACAAGTCGCTCAATCGATCATTCAACTCTATTGGCTATAAACGATCAAAATGTCGTCGAACCAACTGTAATCGATGAAGCAAAAGAATTAACTACTGATGATGAGATATCATCAATAATTCAAGAACAAATGACTAATTATAAAACTTTAGTTGAAGATGTATCATCACAACTTGATTTTCTTGAATGTTATCCAGATTTTTCACCTATTAATGGATATATAACTTCTAATTTCGGTTACAGAAGAGATCCTTTTACAGGTCTTACTTCTTTCCATAGAGGAGTAGATATAACAGCTCCTAAAAACACTGAAATTCACGCTGCAGCATCTGGAACTGTAACTTACTCTGGATACAATGGAAACTATGGTAATATGATTGTTATTTCTCATGGTTACGATTACGAAACAGTTTACGCTCACAATAATAAAAATGTTGTAAAAGTTGGAGATCAAGTTACAAAAGGAGATTTAATTGGTTACATAGGTTCAACAGGTAGAAGTACAGGACCTCACGTTCATTTTGAAGTCCATTTTGAAGGTAAACAAATTAATCCAAGAAAAACATTAACAGATTATTAGGAGGAATATATTTTGTTTAAAAGCGAAGGAACCACTAAAAAAACCAGCAGCGAAACCTATGATGTGATAATAGGAAAAAGTTCAAAAATTGATGGCAATATCGCAAGTGATGGTTCAATCAGAATTGAAGGTGTCATTAATGGAGATATCGAATCAAAAGGAAATATCATTATAGGTCCTGATGCTACAGTAAACGGCAGTATAAAATGTAAACATATCGAGATCTCAGGTAAAGTTATTGGAAACATAATTTGTAATAGTCATCTAAAAGTATATGCTCAAGGTTCTCTTAAAGGTAATATTGAAGTTTCATCTTTCGATATTGAAGAAGGCGGAATCTTTGATGGAAACTGTAAAATCGATGTTAAAGCAAAACCAAAACCCGAACCAAAAAAAGCATAGAGAGATTTATCTCTCTTTTTTATTGTTTAAAATTTACTTTAATGATAAAATCCTTTTCATGGAGTGATACGGATGAAGAAAATATTAGGAAATCTAAGAAAAACAATACAAGAAAATAATTTAATAAAAGATAACGACAAAGTAGCGGTAGGTGTTTCTGGTGGAAAAGACAGTATGGTATTGTTATATGCCCTTAAGAAATTACAAAGGTTCAGTCCGATACCATTTGAAATGGAAGCTTTCTTTGTAAATATCGGTTTTAAAGACTTCCCAATAAATATTATTGAGGACTTTTGTAAATCTATCGATGTTCCGCTTAATATCATTGATTCACAAATTTCTGAAGTGGTTTTTGACATTAGAAACGAATCCAACCCTTGCTCATTATGTGCAAACATGAGGAGAGGCGTTTTGCATGATGCAGTTGTTAAAAAAGGATTTAAAATACTGGCACTCGGCCATCACCAAGACGATGCTGTAGAAACTCTTTTTATGAATATGATTTACACAGGGCGAATTAATACTTTTCAAATGAATACTTACCTATCTAGAAAAGACATTAATGTTATTAGACCATTTATCACAGCTACTGAAAAAGACATTATACATGTTGCAAAGGAAAATAATATCCCAGTTGCTAATAATCCCTGCCCTATAGATAAACATACAAAAAGAGAAGAAATCAAATCTCTTCTCAATGAATTTTATACTCGATATCCTGAATCCAGAAAAAACTTTGTAACTGCAATAAGTAATTCTAAACAGGTTCAATTAATTAAATAGCTTAAATCCAATGGGATTCTTCATTGATATGCAATGCAAATTGTTTTGCCAACATTTCAAAATCTGGACAATTCAATATTTCTCTAGCATCATTGGCAATAGCATGAATATAAAATTTAGGAGGCAATCTAAACCCTTTATTGATATTCAACGCCCCAATCAATTGCCTTATCACAGAATCACTTCCGCTATTTCCAGAAACGGCAATGGCAAAAATGTTTTTGTCCAACAAGGGATGTTTCCTGTATAAAACAGTCAGTCGGTTGATGACCGCCATTAATTTAGCGCTTATTGCATCATTATAATTCGGCAGTAGCCATAATATCGCATCTGCCTCTTCTATAGCCGGCAGTATTTCTTTAACCATAACACCACCATAAAAACAACTGTTTTTCTCTGCATAATAAATACAAGTCTTGAAAGAACATCCTCTGCAATCTAGAACAGTTCCATCTTCCACATGAATGACACTATAATCGATGTTTAAATGTTCTGATACTTCTTTCCAAAGCAAATGAGTATTGGAAATCTCAGTATTGCTATTTGCATGTAGTACTAATAGCTTTGGTTTTTCAATATATTTTTTTTCATAAGAAAGTAATCGATCTACTAGTTTGTTTACCAAGTATTTTATAGTTTCTGGTTTTGTCAATTTTAAATACTTCGACCATTTCTTTAAATTTTCCAACCCGCCGATAACTTCTATGAGAGGTTGTCCAATAATAGTTGCACCCATCGAATTAGCTATAAAAACTACTTCTTTTGCAACTTTTTTTGTATAAAGACTAGATTCTGAATAAACTATCAAACCTACACAACTGTTATTAAAACTCTCATTATCTTTCTTGTACAGTTCATACAAATAATTCATAACTTCAAAATCCATACCAATCTCATTAACTTGAAGTAAAATCAACACCTTGGAATTTTTATAATTTTCATTAATATTCAGTTTAACATCTTCAACATACTGAGACGACTCTTTTATAGCAACATATAATTCTTTAGATATCTCTTTTCCTTTAATCAGTTTTATTTTCCCCATAATAATCCACCATCTTATCAAAAGATTCATTAATTCTCAACATCAACTCATCAGGAATATTTCCCACATCAATAAGCAAACCTTCTTCTGTCATTTTACTTCTAACACCATAAAAATATCCATCGATATATTGAGACGAATATGTATATTCACCCCTTAAATACGCTAATATCGAAAGTGCTCCTGAAGATAAAGCAGGTGCAATATAAGGCTTGAATCCCAACTTTCTGATATCCAAATTTGCTTCAACCGTTAATCTGGTCAACTTTTTAGACAATTGGTCATCATAATTCATAAGACTGTTTGCTACAATTAATTCACTGCCATGAGGACCGTAAATTCTACCTTCCTCACTAAAATTTCTTATACCCATTTTGTCAGCAAAATAAAGCGCTCTAGCATACATGACACCTTGACCGAATCCTGCTATTTGTGAAGGTAAAAAGTAACCATCACTTTCCTCATACACTACCTTGCAAAGAAGATCAACTGGATCTGAAACCACTAAAAAAAGTCCTTTAAAACCTTTTGATTTTGCTTTTTTGACATATTGTGAAATAATCTGACTGTTTCCTTTAAATTGAACCTTTCTAACATCTACTTTTTCATCTCCAATAGCTGGAACTGATTTGCTAGCTGTAAAAATCACAATATCAGATTCAAATATCTCATCTTCAGATATTATATTAACTGGAATATTTATATTGAAATTTTCTTGATATATTTGGTTCATTTCCATTTCATAACGCTCTGCTCTTTCAGTATTTGGATCATAGATATTAATAGTTTCAATAGTGGGGAAACCCAATAGTTTCATGCCAAGAAGCAAATTGCTTCCCACATCTCCTAAACCGATAATTGAAATCGTGTATGATTTCTTGAGATGTGATGAAATCTTGTTTTTGTAATTTATATTGATTTTTTGAACATATTCTGATTCTTCAAGATGTTCCCCACTCAAATTCAAATAATCGATTGATTCTTCCTCATCAAGCATTCGCTGATTGTTTACAACTATAACATCTCTTCCTGTATCACCATAAATTTTCACCATTTTTATCATTCCTTTGAACAAATGTCTTCTAATCTTTCTAAATGCTCTAAATCGTATTCCAAGTACTCACTTGCTTTAACAGATAAATCTAATTTTTGTACTCCTCCTCTATCTGGATATCTCGGATATACCAGAACTTCTGGTAAAGAAGCCATGGTTAAACTCTTTTCATGCAGTTGTTGATACTCACTCTCTATCGTCCTTAAAATACTTATTGCATTTTGAATCGATATCTTCGACATATCATATATCGACTGTTTCGAAGCACCTACAATGTAACTGGCAGATGCATAAGGTAAAATAAGATTAATCGAAGGAATCAGGTTTCTTTCAGGATTTTGACCTCTCCACAAAGTATCCCCTCCTAAAAACGGATAAAGTTTACTTTCGTTAAACCAAACCTTTAACCTAGGAATAAAATACGCTGAATCAACTTCCCTATTTTGCATTTCCATTAGCGCCTTACCTCTACCTGATAACAGACCGACAAATACCTTTTTAATCTCTACCTTTTCTTCTTTGAGAAGTGGATCGATTGCTTTTATTCTGTATCCTTTATTAAGCAAATCATCAACTAATAAAACCGGTTTGTTAAAAGATTTTATCATTCGAACTTGATTTTTCAAATCCAAATAATATGGATATGCTTTAACTTCATGTTTCTTAGCAGAAGGATATATGAACTTCTCAGTATGCATAGATTTTGTTACTGTATTAGGTAAAATTCTTTTTTTGAAAATTTCGCCAAAAGGCACACACATGGCGTCTCCTAATAATTTAGGTGTAAGTGGTTCGATAGGCATTTTATTTTCATCTACAATTTTTTTAATTAAATTCTCGTATATCATCCCCCGATCAAAAGACAATACTAAATTACCTGGATACAATTTGGTCAATGCGATCAAGAGTTTTTCTCTCGCCTTTTCAACACTTTTTATTACATTCATATTCCCGGCAAATGGTTGTTTTATCATTGCAGTAATATCTAAATTCAAAGTACATGGTGAACTCATATTTACATGATAAATACAACTACCTTTATTTAGGCATAATTTAACAAAGCCTTGCATAGTCAATACTTTTTCAACATTTTTATGTGGTCTGCTAATCATAAAATCTCTATAGATCGCATACGTGTAATCTCTCGCTAAATTATATGCTAATACCTCAGTCAACACTAATTGTTCGATATTTCGCGTTTCACATTGATCATTGGCATATATCCCATCTATTAATAAAATTCTTCCTATCGAGTTGGTTCTAATAGTTTCTTCATACACTGGATTCTTGAACTCAGAATAAATTTGACTTGATCTTAACCAATGATAAACCGAAAATCCAACTATTTGATTCTTTTCTGTTCTCTTTTTAATAATTAAAACTTTAGCTTTCTTTTGTACTATATACTCCTTTATTCTATCTAACTCTTTTAATTTATACTTAGGCAACAAATCTAAAAGAAGTCTTAATCTACTAGCAGAGATATTTTCATGAATTTCCACATCGATTGCTTTGGTTGTCATTACTTCTTTTAATTCAGGTTCTCTTAAGTATAATCCTTTTTCATATATAAATTTTTGAGCAAGTGGGTCAATCAATTCAGAAATATCTCTATTATCATCAACATAATTTCTTATCTGAGTTGAACTTATCATTTGAAGTTTATCAGGTAATGTTAAATAAGTTACATCAATGCCATAGTTTTTAACTTTCTCCTCTAAGATTCTAAATTCCACACCCAAATCATTTGCTTCATGTCTTGTGAAGATTACATGCCTTAAGGTATGAATACTATGCTTTGTTTTTGGCTTTTTGTAAGCAGTTGCATTTATAATGACATCACTACCCACAACCAAATTGACTTCTAAATCTCCAAAAAAAGTCTTTAAACTTCCTATATCAGCTTTATTAGCTATATTGACTTGTAAATCCCTAGGAAATACATAAATATCAAATTCGTCAGCTACAGACATTTTTATGATCGCTCTTCTAATAAGATTCGGTTGAGTTCGTTTTGACCATGAGAATTCATCAACAGCAAGGTAAACTTCAAACCCTAAATCTCTAATCCTTTTAGCAATTTCTTTATGACTCAAACTAAACGGATCAAATGCCCCTGGGAAATATGCAATGTTTTTATTTTTGTCTATTTTTAATTCTCCATAATAAAACATATATTCAGAAACAAATCTATATAGATATTTTATCCCCGCAGCATTATTTAAAAAGTTAAGTTCAACACTCTCATCGTTATTAATTAATAGTGATAATAGTTTTTTACCGATTATTTTATAGATTACTGATTTTTCCTCTAAAGATATTACCTTTGAATCAAAGATATCTTTCCCCAGCACTCTAACAGCCATCTGATTCACTTGCGGTTCATAGCTGACATAACCGTTCATTACTATACTTAATAAATTTTTCAACCGTTCTTCGAAGACATCCTCTGACTCACTGAATATGTTCTTGTATTTTGAATAATTGATTATAAATACTCCTACTGTTTTAAGAATCAAAGTACTTAGTTGTCTATTTGATTTTTTTATTTTGACTTTAAAATCATTAATGATTTCATCAAGTTCTTTAGGTTCAATATTAATCAACATAATTCCTAAATACTCAGGAATATATTTTGTATACTGAAAGTTTTCAAGTTCAAGTGCTCTTAATAATTCAATTGCAATTTCAGTTTTTTCTTCAAAAGAAAGATAATTTGTTAAATAAGTCAATCCTTCTCCAATTGCAGTTCTGACTTCTTCATTATTGACAATTTTCAACATGTTGCTAAAGTGCATCGCTGTATAAAATCCTTTTGTATCTTTGTTGAATATTCCATACTTCAATAAGATTTCAATTTGAATTTTCTTTGAAATCATTGTTGTTCCAACCTTTAAATTACTCAAAAACATATCTGATGAACCTTCAATATTTCTATAAATAAATTCATCTTCATTTTGAATGGCCTCATTCTGTGGATCAAGGAGTTTAAGGTTTTTTATGATTATATAGGCTTCAGTTTTATCCAATTCATTTAATCGATCATAAGACATCGATAGATCTATCTCTTTCCGTAACGATTCTTCAATATAAGGCAAAACAGTGCTGAGTGAATCCCACGCAATAAGGCGAATCTCAATATCTTGATTATCCGTATACTCAATAACCCTATTGACAATGTGTTTTGTTTGATTATATGTCATCGTATAAATCGGAAGCACTTTGACAATCCCTAAATAATACTTTATATATTCACCCATTTGACAATAGGGTTCTACTGCATCCAAAACGATTTGAGCTTTTCCTTGTTTTGTTTCTTCTTCAATGCTATTGAAATATGCTTTAATCATAGATTTAAGGTTTCTTGAAATAATGGCACGATGCTTTTCAATAATTTTTTGTTCTGGATTTAAAAAGCTATCGATATACTTCACCAATAAATCATCAGATGTAATTTCTTGAGCTAAAAGTACTATCTTCTCAGGTAATTCTTTACGCATTTTTTCATTAAAAGTTGCAATTAATTCTCCAATTATCTTAGCGGATTCTATTTGAATATCCTCTTCCGGAATTATTAATCTTTCATATAAAAACTTGATAACCATCAATTTTTGCTTCTGAGTTAAATAAGTATTATATTCTTGAATAATATTAATATACCCTCTTAGACTATCGATATTATCTATACCTCTTGCATTCTCAAGCATTTTATTTAAAGAGTCTTCTGTTTTCAACATATTCATAAGTTGGATATTATGACTTATCGATAAAAATTTGGTTCCCTCTATTATCTCTTGACCCTGAACGAGTGAATAATATTTTCTTTTAGGCATAACAATTTTATCTTTATTAATATCAAATTCGGGATTCAAATTTATTTCATACCGCTTTAAAAAACATTCAAAATCTTTTAACCTTGCATAAACTTTGTAATAACGGTTTTTCTTGGCTTCATCTACATTATCGAGTTTATTCAGTATGACATCGAAAGAATCTTCTAGAGTATAAAATTTCATTTCATTATTAAGACCTTGCTTAACTCTAAAATCACTATAAATCAAAAGCAAAGATTCAATAGTCAAATTGTCCAATTCTAAATCCCAAGTTGAATGGTTTATTGCAATATTTCTAATATATACAATTTCTCTTTTCTTAAACCATTCTCCTGAATAGTAATAATGATAATAGGCAACTTTATGAGCTTCTTCAGGTTTGCATCCGAATTTTCCAATATCATGGCCTGCTGCAGATCCTGATACCAAGCCTAAATCAATTTCTATTTCCTTAAGTTTAAGCTGTCTTGCAATATTCATGGAAATATGATGGACGCCACAAATATGATCAAGGGTATTATAACCAATGACATCTTGATTAAGCTTCATCATTTCATACACATAATCACAATTAAAAGATTTTAGAAATGTTTTATACTCAACTCTAGAATCAAATATTTTATACTCGGCTTTATCCAATAATTCTAAAGGATATTTACTAGGCCATGTGTCGCATCCACATTCTGTCTCAAACCTAAAAATTATTTGAAACAATTTCAATGCAAGTTCCATAATTCCATAATTTTCTTCAGTTGTAAACATTTGAACTGCATCAGGAAAAGACTTGCCAAGTGAATAATGATAGATATAATTCAAAACATTATCCTCATTCACTTTATCATCTTTATTTAAAGACATAATAAGCCTACGAAACGCTTTAAAAACTATCGTAGAATTAAAATTTTTCTCAGAAATACAGTCATTTATATGAGTATAAAATTCATTTCCAAATATATAGTTTTCTATTAAATCATAATCTAATCCATATTTCTGTAAAAATACTGGATTTAGAACTTCAATTTTTATCTGCTCAAAAACTTTATTAGAAATCTTATGCATATTCATTCCCCCATCTATATATATATTACCATATTCTATTAATAGTATTCTCCAAAACCATATATAATATTCTTTTTGATTTTACAATAATTTATAGTATAATAATTTCGAGGTGAAAACATGGCAAAATTTGATATGCTTGAAATTAAAAAGAAATTAGATGCAGAAAAAGCTCATAAGGTAGTTAAGGAAACTATTGGACAAAAAATCTTAATGATTTTTGTTACTGCGGTAGCCCTTACAATTTTTTATACATTTTTATTGACTTATGAATTTTCTAACGTTATTAATTATTCTATACTCGCAATATTTATTGTTTTGGTTATTCTAAGAGGAGTGCAAGTATTTACTCAAAAAAAATAAATCCTGTTATACAGGATTTTTCATTTTATAAGATACTATTTCAGCGCCTATCATGATTATTATAGAATTGATGTATATCCATAATGATAGTAGTATAAATGCTGAAATACCTCCATATACAATAGACATTCTTCCGAATTTATTAATGGTGAAAGAGTATATTATTGCATTCAACAACCAGCCTAAAAGTGAAAAAACCGCACCATAGAGAGCATCTTTAAACTTCACTTTTAAGTTTGGAACTCCAATATAGATTGTAAGCATTATAAAGAAAAACGAAACAACAATAACTAACCATTTGAAAATTTGATATAATTTTAAGAATTTATCTGGAATATTAAAAAGCGGATTGAAAAATTCCAATATTCTGATACCTATTGTCGGCAAAAACAAAAATAATGCTATCATAATTATTAGTATTAATGTATAGAGGATACCCATAAGCCTTAAATAAAAATAATTTCTATTTTCATTTACTTCAAAAACCATGTTTAATGATTTCATCATAGCGTGAACTGCCTTAGATGAAGACCATAATGTAATTAACAAAGACATTGAAATTACACCAGTAGTGTTAAATGTTATATTATCTATATAGCCTGATACAAAATAATTAATATCCTCTGGTACAAATATCTTTGCAAATTCACTTAAAATTTCCGAGTCTAAAGATAGTTTACCTATGACGGTGAATAATATAACTAAAAAAGGGAATAAAGACATTGTGAAAAAAAATGCCATTTGACCACTATAAGCTTGAATATGATGTTTTTCATAATTACTTTTTATATCTCTTAATACATTCACTGATTTCACCCCTAAGAACATTATATTTCATTTGTTCAATAAATCAAAAAAATATTAGTATTTAATAAACAAAAGGAGGAATTTATTAGATGAAAAACGGAAAATTTATCTTTTTAGTAATAATTCTTGTCATCGCCGCTTTTGCCGGTATGCAAAGTTATTATTTTCTAGAAAACACAGAACAAGCAGTCGTTCAAAGATTTGGTGAAGTTATTACAATCAACACTGAATCAGGTCTGAATTTTAAAATTCCATTGATCGACAGAGTAACTATTGTTAAAACCAACGAAACAAGAAGTATTCAATATGGTTACCGTCCAAAGGACGACCCAACGAGTACATCAGCTCCAACATACACCGATGTAACCGACGAGTCTATTGTACTGACAAAAGGTTCTTATTTGGTTAATATCGGGGCTATAATTCAGTACCGCATAACAGATCCAGCTGAATACCTTTTTAATGTAGATGATCAGATTGGTACTATCAGACTGGCATTCGAAACTGTTTTAAGAAGAAACATGCAAAATAAAGATCTTGAACAAGCATTGATCAACAAAGAAATAATCGCAACAGAAATACTACCGGAATTATCTAGAAAACTGGTTAGATATGGCTTGGGAATCACTATTACAGATGTAAAATTTACAGATGTTTTACTTCCTGAATCTGTACAATTTGCTTATGACGATGTTAATAATGCCGAGAATCAAAAAACGGAGTTCTTATCAAAAGCAGATAGGTACAAAAATGAAAAACTTCCACAAGCAAGAGCGGATGCATATCAAAGAATTCAATCTGCTGAAGCATATAAAGCTCAGAAAATATCGCAAGCAAAAGGCGATGTTGAAAACTTTATGCAGGTATATGAAAAGTATGCAGTTGCAAAAGATATAACAAAAACACGTTTATATCTTGAGACTATGGAAAAGATCTTAAGCACAGTTCAATATAAGTATATTATCGATATGGACTCAAGTGGTACAATCAAGTATTTGCCTCTCAATCCCGAAACATTAAGCAGAGGAGGTAGTGTAAATGAATAGTAATGATTTCAATACTGATAGGTTTAAAAACAAAGCAGAAGAAGTTAAGGCATCTGCTAAGAAAATTATGAAATATGGTGGTTTGTTTTTTGTACTAATACTGATTTTAGGAAGCTTGAACAGCTTTTTATATATCGTTGCAGAAGATGAGGTAGCTATAGTCAAGCAATTTGGTAAGATTTCAAGAATCATCGTTGATACTGACAATACATTGGCTGAGGAACAAAATAAGTTGATTGCTAGTTTTTCTGACATAGAAATTGTCAAGAAAAAAGGATTGTTCTTTAAAATTCCTTTCATTACTCAAATTGAAAAGGATTCAAGCAAGTTGAACACTTATATTTCAAGCTCTGCCAACATCAATACTAAAGATAAAATCAAATATGAAATAGCTATGTATGCTCAATGGGAAATCACCCACCCGGGATTATTTAGATCTTCTCTGGGAACTATAAATAAAGCAAACAGCATTATCGATGAAATCGGTTACGCAGCTGTTATTGAGAAAGTCAACAGTTTGACTTCAAGGGATTTTTTAACCGACAAAGAGAAACTGACTGCTATATTGGAACTGGCAAAAGAAGAGCTTAACGAAGATTTAGCATTAAAAGGTATTGCTTTAGTAGATATCGAAGTCTATAGAACAATTTTACCTCCATCTAATATTGAATCTACTTATGATAAAATGATAGCTGAACGTGAAGCCATTGCTGAACAAAAAAGAGCTGAAGGTTTAGAATTATATCAAAATACAGTTTCTGATACAGATAAGGAAGTTGCTACTATCAACGCAGAATCTATTGAAACATCTGAAAAAATTCTAGGTGAAGCTGATGCAACTGCTTTAGAAATTTATGCAAATGCTTTCAGTATAGATCCTGGTTTCTATGAATTCTGGAGAAGTTTACAATCTTATGAAAATGCATTTGATGAAA
>DAOUQP010000118.1 GCA_030625575.1 Eubacteriales bacterium
TATTACTACTATTATGATTCTCAGTTGGTTCAGGGTCTGAATCCACAGATACTTTTTTATTGCCTATATACCAGCGATAAATTAAATAAGCTGCGACAACAAGTCCAAGTGGTGTAGTAAATAATAGCCTTGTTCCAAATAGAAATAAAGCAAAAAATATAACAAATGCTATTAGGCATCCAAAATTATTAGAATAATACATAGTTTCCTCCTGTTTGTTATTTAATAGAATCTAATAAATGATCCAATTTATATTGATTCTTATTTTTATACATTCTTTTATCAGCTAATTTCAGCAATTGATCAACATTGATAATTTCTTTATTTGATGTATCTGCAACTCCAAAACTTATGCTGATATTGTATTCTTTATTTTTATCATTATTTATGCTAAACAGATTTTCTTGAAAACGTTTCATAATTGAATCTGCATCTTGATAATTACAATTTGGAAAAATGATTACAAATTCATCTCCACCCATTCTGACTAAGATATCAGATTGTCTGATATCTTTGAACGCAATTTCGACGATATCAATTATTATCAAATCTCCTTCATTATGTCCATACATATCATTGATTTTTTTCAGATTATTAATATCGAAAAAAACAACTGATAAAACCTCTTCGTTTCTAATGTTTTGTATAAATAATTTTTCTAAAAATTCCATTCCAACTCGTCTATTATACGCACCTGTCATATCATCAAATGCAGCGTATTCAGCAATTTGATTCTGCCTATATTTATTATTATCAAATAAATACGCCATAACTATATTTAAGATTAAAATGATGCTAAACAACGTTAACGGTATTAAATATATATCATTAAATATTTCAAAACTCAAATTTAAAAAATAATCATATGGTATATAGTTGACCAAATAAAAACTATAATTATCCAAAACGCTGTTTTTTTCAGTGAGTTGGTTTTCCGCAAATGGATTGATGATTCTGTATGAAAAAAGGCCATCGTTGGTAAATTTATGCACGGAATTAATATTTTGCTCTATAATCATGAATAATTGATCGGTATTTAATGAATCACTTTCAGAATTTAATTTGCTACAATAAATTTCTTGATTTTTGCCAAATATAATTAAATGACTTTTAAAATTTGAAGTGATTTTCATAGTATTGATTATTTCATTTAGCGACAATTCTGTAGATAAGTATCCAATTTTCACATCTTTGTTGAATACTGGTACTGTAATATTCAAAGCAGATACTTTACTATCGTCACCTTCAACTTCAAATATCAAATTTCCTTCTATGTCTAATAAAGAAATATTTTTATACTCTGGATATTTTGATATATATGTAGAAAACAAAGCTATTAATTGCAAATTTGCTTCATCATCGCCTTTTAACATAAAATCATCTACACCATTGACTGATGATAAAAACTCCATATCTATAACTGCATGATTTATCCTATTGGATATAATACTATCAATATATTCTAATTCAGTTTCTTGAGTAGCCAGTACATTTTCATATGATTTATCATATTTATACTGATAACCGAATATAATTAATATACCGACAACAAACAAATTTAGGATTAAACCTAATATAAATATTTTTATAAAATACGTTTCGTTATGAATATAACTTCTCTTGTTATTCATACTTATCTCCAATATAAAAGATTTAATCATATTAATTATACTATATTTTCATTTATTTAAAAATATAAAAAAAAAGAGCTTAATTTTCTAAGCTCTTAATAATCAGAATTTGATTCTAGTCCTTTTACAATACTAACTGAAGAACTTGCTCCAAGTCTTGAAGCGCCAGCTTCTATCATCGCTTTAGCAATTGTTATGTCTCTAATTCCTCCTGAAGCTTTTACTTTTAACTTGTCCCCAACTGTTTTCTTCATAAGCTTTACATCTTCTATAGTTGCTCCGCCTGTACTAAAACCAGTTGATGTCTTGACATAATCAGCTCCAGCTTCCATTGATAATTCACATGCTTTAACTTTTTCTTCATCCGTTAATAAACATGTTTCTAGAATTACTTTAAGAATCGCTTTCCCTTCAACTTCACTGACAACAGATTTTATATCAGCTCTAACAAAATCATATTCTTTGTCTTTTAAAGCAGCAACATTAATAACCATATCAATCTCGTCAGCGCCATCTTCTATTGCTTTTTTCGCTTCCAAAGCTTTTATTTCACTAGTTGACGCCCCTAAAGGAAATCCAATAACTGAAGTTACTTTAACTGGAGAACCTTTTAATTGGTCACTCACCAATTTAACGTAATATGGATTTATACATACTGAGTAAAATAAATTCTCTTTTGCCTCTTCACATACTTTGACAATCTGATCTTTAGTACTATCAGGTTTCAATATAGTATGGTCAATATATTGAGATATATTCATAATTTTCTCCTCGTTTATAAAATTTGCACTAGCTCGCCATTTTTTAGACCTGCTGCATTTGCTTCATCAAGGTCAAGATGCATATCTAATACGTAATCTTTATTGACTCTAACAAGTACATTGCTGAATATCAATCCTCTTTCACCGGAAACTTTAACGTCTACGTAGCTATTGTCTTCAATGTTGAATTTTTCAGCATCGCTAGTATGCATATGTATATGTCTTGATGCGATGATTGTACCCTCTTTTAATTCAACTGATCCTTTTGGTCCAACTATTTTAACACCAGGTGTTCCAGTTAAATCTCCTGAATTTCTTACTGGTGCACTAACTCCAATTGCAAATTGATCAGATTTAGAAATTTCTATCTGAGTTGTCTTTCTAGCCGGTCCTAAAATTCTAGCAACTAAACTGCCTTTTGGCCCAACTATTTCAATTTTCTCATTTGCAGCATATTGCCCAGGTTGAGTTAAATCTTTCATAACCGTTAATTCATAACCTTCACCAAACAATGCTTCAATGTCCTCTTTACCTAAATGTACATGTCTATTTGATACTCCAACTGGTACTAACTTTTTATCCACAATAATACCTCCTAAAATTCTTCATCATATCTATTATATATTTTTATTAATATTATTCAATATAATGTATACAATTTTAAAAAATATTTTCTATACCATTCTTATCCGCGTTTTCAATAATTATTATCTCATACTCTCTTATACCATTTGCTTTGAACATTAAATCCACTGGCATCCTTACACCGTCAAATTCATGATTTTTTTCTTTAGAACCCGCTGTTGCAAGTAAGATTCCTTTTTTATTCGCATCGGCTTTTGGCGAACTTTTTATAATAAATCTCCTTGCATAATTACGTTGAAATCGATCAATCACTTGTTTTCCAATGGAAGTAACCGAATTGAAATATATAGGAGTTGTGAAAATCAATAATTCAGCAGCATCGGCAGCATCATAAATAATGTTCATATCATCATTATAGATGCATTCTCCTGTTTTTGAACAATTAAGGCATCCCATACAATGCTTGATATCATAATCAACCAAATCAAATGTACTGATATCATCATTTTTATAACGCTCTAATAAATATTGAAGTGCTTTACTAGTATTTCCTTCTTTTCTAGGACCAGCATTTAATATTACTATTTTCATCTAAGAATACACTTCTTCTTTCAAAGTTGCCACATATGGTAAATTTCTGTATCCTTCAGCGTAATCTATTCCGTAGCCAACTATGAATTCATCTGGAATGACGAAACCTTTATAGTCTATTTTAATATCCACTTTCCTTCTTTCAGGTTTATCCAACAAAGTACATATTTTCACTGATTTCGGTTTTCTCGTCTTAAAGTTTTGTATTAAATAATTCAACGTTAAACCTGAATCAATGATATCCTCGACAATTATTACATTTTTACCTTCTATCTCAGAATCTAAATCTTTAAGTATTCTAACAACTCCAGAACTCTCTGTTGAATGACCATAACTTGAAACCGAAATAAAATCGATCTCTATTGGTTTATTGATTTTTCTCATCAAGTCACTCATAAATACATTTGCACCTTTTAATACTCCAATCAGTATTAATTCTTCGTCCTTGTGGTCTTTTGTGATTTTTTCACCTAATTCATCAACTTTATTTCGAATATCTTCTTCAGTCAACAAAATTTCTTTTATATCTCTCTCCATATTTCCTCCTTGATTTTTAATAAATTATTGAATTTTTGATTAACTCTATTTTTTTTACTTGTATCGAACAACAAAGTAAAAATAACAGGAATTACTACCAATGTCAATAAGGTTGAAAGTGACAATCCAAAGATCAATGCAATTGACATAGGTTCAAATAAAGAACTATTTGAAAATGCCAATGGCAACAAACCGAATACCGTAGTGATTGTCGTCAACATAATCGGTCTATATCTTCTTGAAACAGCATTTTCTACAGCAAAATATATTTCATACCCGCTTTTTATTTCCTTATCTATAAAATCGAGCAATACTATAGCATTATTTACAACAATACCGAAAAGACTGACGATACCGAAAAGTGAAGTAAAAGAAAGTGGATACCCTGTTATTTTAAGTCCCCAAATAGAACCTATGCTTGCAATAGGTATTGTTATTAATATTAAAAACACTTTTTTCATTGAATTGAATTGTATCAATAGAATGACTATTATCAAAATCAATGAAAATAATGCTAAAACACCAATATCTCCAAAGTATTGTACAATTTTGCTAAGTTCTCCATCATATTTAATTTTAACAGGATAATTTTCTTTCGCAATGAATTCTTTTAATTCCTTCTCGACTTTATAAGGGTTGGCCCATTTTTCAAGATCGCCGTATATAGTCACAGATGTCAATCGCTCATACTTATTGATTTTAGAAACTTGACTCGAAATATTCAAGTCGATCAATTGACTTAAACTCGCCCTTTGGTGATTTTGATTGAAAATATATATATTTTCAAGATCACTTATTGTCTTGGCATTGCTTTTTAGTTGAATATTCCTTACATCATCTTCTATCTCGATATCCTTGAAATCATAGCTTCCAATTGCCAAAGCAATTTCCGAACGTATTTGAGCCTGTGATATACCATAAATCTCTATTTCTTCTTCTTTAGGAGTAATTTCATAATATAGCTCTTTTGCATTAGCATCATCATGTGCATCTTTAACTCCGTTGATAGTAAGCAAATTCTCTTTGATCAATTCAGAATAATATGTTAAGTTCTCACATTCATCGCTGCTCACAATCAACACTACCGGACTTCCAATAGGTTCTCCTTGTTCTAATTGATTAATTGAAATATCAACTCCACTTACATTTCTAACTAATTTATTTTTTAAATAAGAATTATATTCAGAGATATCTCCAAATTCATCCAACACTTTTTTTAAATCTAGTTTAATATACACTTGAGCGACATCTTTAGCCTGACTTAATTGTAATAATGTATTATAAAACTTTGGCAATCCATTTCCAATGGAAGCTACGGTTTCTATTACACAGTCTTCATTCGACATTATTTCCAATATCGCCTTTGCTTTTTTTTCTGTGAATTCTAAATCCTGTTGATTCTCAGATTTGATATTCATATATACGGTATCTGAATCTGCATATGGAAAAAATTGTAGTCCTATTTCTTTACCTATATAAACGGTGAATATTATAATTATCAGTAATATGAATAACAATAAACCCCTTTGTTTTAAAAAATACCTTAATATCGATAACGCAATATTCTTGAAGAAATATTTTTTTTCTTTTTTATGCTTTTTTGCAAGTATCAATGATGAAAAAACAGGTGTGAAAAAGATTGAAATCAAGTAAGACGCCAACAGTGCAATGATGATGATTAAAGGAAGTGTAAACATATATTCACCAGCAACGCCTTTTAGCATAAGTAGTGGTACAAATGCAAATACAGTTGTAAGAGTCGATGTCAACACAGGTATGCTTACATCTGTAACTCCTTTATGAATAGATAAGTAATCATTTCCCTTGTGATCAATCTGAACTTGAATGGAATCACTGATAACAATCGCATTATCAACCAACATTCCTAGTGAAATGATCAAAGCAGCTATCGATATTTGATGCAATCTAATTCCTCCGAAATACATTGCAGCAAAAGTCATCATCACAGTGAGCGGTATGGCTGTCGAAACAACTATG
>DAOUQP010000109.1 GCA_030625575.1 Eubacteriales bacterium
TTCAGTTCTTCTGCTAGATATAAAGATGATTTCAGTGCATAACTGAATCCCTCAGCAGATGTAGGACTTGTCGCACCTGCTGCCTCACCAATCAGACAAAGACCTTCACTTGACCACTTTAACGCCCTTATATCCATTGTCCTCTCAATGAAAGCTCCTTCTTTTTTTAAACAATTCTCTAATGGAATTTCCAAATAATCCGATACTTTTGTTCTGAGCAATTCAAAACTCTCTTCAATATTCTCTCCAAAAGGAACCGCCGTCCCTACAATCAATTTATTGTTTTTTTGAATAGTCCATGAATAATAATCTGTTATTTTAGAATCGAAGATTCCTGTATAGTATGGCATATCTCGGGAAACTGGATACCATTTTTGTAAACTGATATATTTTTTAGGTTTTAAACTCTCTGGAAATAATTGATTGCGAAGAACCGAATTAGCTCCATCAGCAATCACCAAAAAACGACTTTTTAGAATCTTCGTCTCTCCATCATGGCATCTGATTTCCCACCCATCATCATATTTTTCAGCTTTTTTCACTGCAGTTCCACACATTCTATCAACCGTATCCGGAACCAGATTAAAGAGATATCTATCAAATTTCTCCCTATTCATATTATAATAGTATCTCTGATAGTGACGATCTATTCCATTATCAAAGTCGATAGTTCGCACACTGAAAAGCTGTGGATTTTCCAGCACATCAATCGGAATGGTTATACCCAATCTAGAGAGCATATGCTGTGCATCAGGTGATAACAACCCACCACATGTCTTGTTTCTTTTTTCATCCTGATTTAAATCCAGTCTACGCTTATCAATTAAACAGATTTTATATTGAGTATATTTTGAAAGCAATCTAGCTAAATTGCTTCCAGCTGGTCCAGCTCCTGCAATGACAATATCATACATACATTTCTCCCATATTTCATATTTTATTATTTTTTTGATGTTCCAATTATTAATTTTATCACTTTTTAAAAAATTCTCAAAATATATTTAAGAAACTATTACGTTCAGAACAAATATCACTAGATTTATCAAGTCAGCAAAGCCAGATGTAATATTACTTTGTTGGCAACCGACACCGCCTATTTATATCATTTTAAATTTTTTAAAATTCTAATGAAATAAGTTGTTTTCCGGAAGTTTCTATCGCACCATTGTCATTAATATCTATATACATATTCATTATTTTAAGAAGAAATCCTTTTTTATTATTCAAATTCAGTATAAATAAAGCAATGCCCTCACTTTTGTGAGGGCACATATAAATAAATTTATTTTCTATTCATTAACTATATTATCAGTAGAAGTTTCACTTTCTTTATCATTTTGATAAAATACATTGAAATCTGGATCAACAGTCCCAATACCCATATATCGTGCTTTATAGTCTTTTAATAGTTTAATGAAAGTACCGCTAAGCAGCATTATCGAAAGTAGATTCGCAAATATCGGTAGTGCAGTAGACATATCAGCAAATAACCATACAGCTGTACTTGGCATACCTTTTGCGACTGCAACTACCACTAGTAGCAATCCTGGAAGTGGATAAGTCCATTTATATATTGATAGTATTATCTTTTCTGTTTTCTTTCCTTCACCGATAAGGTATCTTACCAACACTTCAATCTGTGCATATAATCCTGATGAAGTTGTGATTCCAAATAACAATACTCCAGTTGCAAGAATAATTCTACCGAAACTTCCTATGCCTGTCTCAAACGCACTAAGTGTCAGTTCAGCCCCAGAAAGTCCAGATGACCATTCTCCAGTTACCAGAATAACTAATGAAGTAATCGTACATATTACTATCGTATCAAGAAAAACTTCAAATATTCCAAGAATACCTTGTCTGACAGGGTGATCGGTTTTTGCCGACGCGTGAATCATTGGAGACGATCCCCAACCTGCTTCATTTGAATAAACAGCTCTAGACATACCGATTTTTATTACCTGTGAAAATGCCGCTCCTGCAAAACCACCAAGTGCAGCTGTTCCTGTAAATGCTCCTTGGAAAATTAAATTGATTGCATGTGGAACAACTGTGATATTTTTTAGTATTACAAACACTCCGCCACCTAGATAGAAAATAATCATAAACGGCACCAATTTCGAAGCGATCTTTCCTAATGAAGGCAATCCACCGCTGATCATTAGATATAATAACACAGTATAAACTACACTTACCGTTATCATATTCACATTGAACGTTGTAGAAATTGCTTCTGATACTGTATAGTTTTGCATAGTTAAAAAGAATCCTACTCCAAATCCAAAAATAAATATGAATGCGAGAACTTTAGGAATAACATTCCAACCCTTTTCTTTTCCCAAACCTTTACTTATGTAATATGTAGGTCCACCATAAGTTTCACCATTCGACTGTGTATTTCTAAAATAAACAGCCAATGTAACTTCTGCCATTTTTATTACTTGACCGAGAATACCTGCAACAATCAACCAAAATACCGCACCTGGTCCACCAACAGCAATTGCAGTTGCAACACCACCTATATTACCAACACCGACTGTAGCTCCTGCAGCTATGCTTAGTGCCTCTAGAGAACTTAAAGTTCCATCTTCACTATCTGATTTTTTTGAAAACAAACGACTAAATGAAGTTGAAAATATATGCTTGATATATCTAAATTGAAAAAATCCTGTTATAAAAGTGAAATACACACCGACAAATAATATTATAAATATTAAAGGCATCCCCCAAAGATATTCCCATACTATTTTTTCCATCAAAGCCATAGTAATCCTCCTCTTTAAAATCTAAGTGATAAACAACTTAAACCGCCATCAAGTTTTTTATATTCTGAAGTATCAACTTCAATAATATTCAATTCTGCTTTTTCGATATTTCCCTTTGTTTTTGGATATCCCTTCGGTACCAATACATAATCATTGACACGAATGCAATTTGCAGAATATCCTTCGTCCTCGGAAATTATAATTTTTTCATATTTATCGAATTCAGGGTGTTCAACAAATTCTCCAGCAACTAAAAGCTTGTTTTCTTCTAGATATGCCAATCCTGTTTTAAGATGCAGCATTTCTTTCATATCAATGACAGATCCTGTCATTCCGTGATCTTCTAGTGCTTTAATCAATTGATTGGCTCCATCTTGATTTGTACGATCGCTTAATCCGATATAATAATGATCTCCCACCATCATAACATCCCCACCTTCAAGAGTTCCAGGTGATTGAATAGACTCGATATCATTATAGAATTTTTTCAATTCTTCAACAATACCTTTTTCCTCGCCTTTTCTAGTCTCTGCTCCTGGAGAAGTAACCATTACAAATTCTTTGGTACATACGGCAACATCTTCAACAAAACACGAATCAGGAAATTGCTCGTTTGCTTCTAGCACATGAACCTTTACACCACATTTTATTAGTGCTTCAATATAATTTTCATGTTGCTCTAGAGCTTTTTCATAATCCGGTTTTCCTAATCCCGGATTAGAAGTGATTCCGTCTACCAGCGATCTTGCTGGCCTCCTGACAATAACATTATTAAACATTTTATCCTCCTTAAGAAATGTATTTTCTACTATGTTTTTTATTATTAATGGTGTTTTCACCATTAGGTCTTCAATAAGCACTCTCTCGCTGATTTTATGAAAATCCTTCCCCCATGGTCCAATATTTATGCAAGGCATTTGAATATAGCTAATTTCTTCAAAGGGAATCGAATAGTATTTATTCCATAAAAGCATGTTTTCCATTTGTGAAATCGTTGATTCTAAATCATAGTTTAGCGATGAATAACTCAAATCGCTTATTCCGGTAAAATAGTACCTGTTCATATACTCTTGATTCCACTTTTCTTTTGTGAAACTGTTGATTATTTCTAAATAATTTATCGATTCATCTTGAAAAACATTTGACACTCCCGGGTATAACGGTATCGTCAATCCAATGACGATGAATACTTCCTGTCTATTGATAAGTTTTATTATATAATCGACAATTTGATAATTGGCATCGATAAATGATAATTGGTTATTATCTAATTGTGCAATTATCTGCTTTTCATATTTTTCATAATCACAATAGTATTTATCGCCTTTTTCACGAAGCATATCTAGTAGTTCTTTTAGAGTGACTACATGAATCAGCCACTTTTCACTGCTTGAATTACGATTCGTTTTGCTTTTGAACTTCAAATTTACCCTATTGTACTTTTCAATAAATCTATTCGATTCTTCTCTGCAGATGTTTTTCAATTTGTTCAACACAATCTCAGGCGATGATGAGAAATTTAGAACATTCAAATATCCAATAATCGATTCTGGGGTAGAAATATCGTATTCTTCCTTTGAGTCTTTTACATGAACCCACGTTGGTGGAATACTCATCTCTCCTTCAATTTCATCTACAAATTCCAGATTCAATTCTGTTCTCGAAATGATTCGACTCATGATTCCTGTTGGGTTAATTCCCTCCAACACTTTCCCTGCGTGAGTCAGTATTCCTTTGACATAAACGAATAAATTCATCTTGGCAATGGATCCTTGACTTATAACCCCTTTTTCATAATCCACTCTCTGATGCGGTTCTGAATTGATCATCAGCTTATAATCAAAATCATATTTTTCCTTTAGTCTTTTCAATATCTTTACACCATATCGCATTCCAGCAGATAAATTTTCCTCGTCGGGTACAATCAATAAAACAATATTTCCATCAAAATCACTTTTTAATGAATATTCTTTCAGTATCGCCAACTGAATGGCTCCTCCACCTTTCATATCAGCTGTTCCTCTTCCAAACATCCATTTTCCTGACAACAAATCACTTGCTGCTTCACTTTCCAACGCATCTAAATTCTCTTTAAATACCATCTCAAGTTTTTCTGGTGAAAAAGCATCTTTTGCATATTCGTTGAAATTATTGACATTTACCACATCACTATGATGAATGAATACAACAGTTCTATTGCCTTTTCCTTTAACGAATGCCCAATTGACGCTTCGTTTTAATGTATCATTAGGTATCTTCTCAGAATTAAAATATTCTGGATTCTTCTTAAAATATTCAATCGAACCTATATAATCAGAAATAAAACCATCGACTTTGTTTTCCTTTTCTGTGTTGGTAATAGAATCGATTTTCAAATATCGCTTTAAAATACTGTTTATCTCATCTTGAAGTACAAACATATTTTATCTCCTTATACTCTAGTAACTGGACACGTCAAGCATGTTGGACCACCGGTTCCTTTAAACGATAAATCTTCTCCTGGATATGTATATAACTTGCAATTATTCTCTTTTAATTTATTATATATATCTTCGTTCCCTTCCATCAGCACACATACTCTCGGCGCCAACGCTAAAACATTTGAACCTAGGTTAGCGTATTCTTCATCATTCACTTCGATTAATTCAATCCCTTTTTCGATTAAATATTGTCTGAAAAACACAGGCATATATTTACTATAAACAACTGCTAAATCTTCATCTATAATGCTTATTACACTCATTAGATGCAGACATTCATCTTCTCCATCACCATGCGGCATTGGAACAATGATATATTCATCGATGAAATCTTTTGTCAGCTCTTTAAATTGATGTATACCTTCCATATTTGTTCTATAGCCCAAACCGATAGCTACAGTTTTTTCATCGATCCAGACAACATCTCCACCTTCGATTTTCCCAGGATATTCTATCCACCCCAATGTGTCTATTCCTATATTTTTAAATAGTTTCTCAACTTCAACGCCTTCGTTTTGTCTTAACACTTTTCCAGTGTTGAAGAATATTGCTCCTTTTGATGTAATCTTCAATGAATCATGTGTATAAATCGAATCTAGTCCAACATTATCAGACTCGGGTAGATAATGAACATTTGCAACATTTTCTTTTATGATATCCTCGAAAACCTTGAATTCCTTTTTTGTCTTCTCGTAATCAGGTTCACTGACATAATTGAATTTTTCCCAGTATACATTTAAATTATCTTGTGAAATAAAAGCTTCTTCAGGATTTTTTATTAAAATTCTCTCGATTTTTTTGTGCATCGACTGACATCCATACTTCATATAAATCCCCTCCTAATAATTTACCTTACTTTAATATATAATATACTATATATTAAATATACATGCAATATATTTGTTTGAATATTCTGATATTCTAACAAACCAATCATAATAATGGTATAATATATACAAATAACAAATTTGGAGGTTATAATGTCAAATTATTTATCACTAAAAGATCATGTATATAACTACATTTCAGAAAAAATAAACACTAATGAACTTAAAGCCAATGAAAAAATCGACGAGAAACTTATTATGAATGCCTTAAAAATAAGTAGAACTCCTGTAAGAGAAGCTCTTATTCAGCTTACTTCCGAAGGATATATTGAAAATGTACCTCGTAGAGGTTTTATTGTTAAACAAATCGATGAAACAAAAGCGATTGAAATATATTCACTTTTAGGTGTATTGGATGGTTATGCTGCAAATCTTTCTTGTAACAATTTAGTGGAAAAAGATTATAGAACTATGGAAATGTTGATATTTGGTATGACAAAGGCTATCGATGATGAAGATTATTCTGATTACTATCATTTACAAACTGAATTTCACGATATATACACTAACAAGTCTAAAAATGATGAGTTGATAAGAATTATTCATCAGTTGAAAAAATTCTTCATTAAGCAATCTTATCATAAAGAGAATCACGAAATAAAAAAGAAGCTACATAGTAGCAACGATGAGCACAAAACGATTTTACAATTATTTAGAGATAAAAATGTTGCTGAATTAGAAATTTTCTTAAGAAACAAACATTGGAATGTAGA
>DAOUQP010000163.1 GCA_030625575.1 Eubacteriales bacterium
CCCTAAAAACCCTTGTTGATATCATTAACGAAGAGATTAGAGAATCAGATATTTTTGCTCGCTATGGCGGCGATGAATTTATAATAGTTTTCTTTAATACTTCTAAACAAGAAGTAGAAGAAAAACTTGATTTCATACTAAAAAAAGCAGAAAATTATCACTTGGCATTTGATAATCAAACTGTAAAATTATCTTTCAGTTACGGATTAGCTGTTTTTCCTGAAGATTCAACACTTCTAAATATCCTTATTAAACGAGCAGATACCAGGATGTATATTGATAAAAAAGAATATAAAGAGAAAATCGGCTGAGTTAACTGATTTTAAGATATTTATAGAGCAGTTTAGAAAATACATTCTAAACTGCTTCAATTTTGTAAATAATTATTTAATTTAAATCTACAACAATTTTATTCATGTTTTTTATAAGTGATTCCGTTGGGTATAATTTTTTTTGGAAATTTTGTATTACTCAAACTAAATGTAAGAAAACGCGCCAAGATTTTGACATTTTTACCAATATAGACATCTATTCCATCAATATATTCATGATTGAATATTCCTTTGTTCTCAGGTATGCTAGTTGTCACTTCTGGTATTTCAAATGTAGGACAACATCCACCACCACTAGTTAATACTTTTAGTGTTATACTTTTTTTCCCTTTTTTATTTAAGAAACCAATAACATCTTCACTTATTTTAATATTCATATTCATTTCCTTTCTATAAGCTACTGAAAAATGTTTTTTTCAATTCTTATAACATCATATCCCGCTTCATCAATAATATTTCTGAACAAATCATCCCTTAAATTATTATTGTCAATTACCTCAGCATATCCCATTTCCAGATCAACATTAACTTCATCGCAACCGTTATCTTCCAAAGCTTTTTTGACACGCATTACACAATGTTGACAGGTCATTCCTTTTATATATATTCTCTTTTTCATATTATCCCTCCAGATTGATACTCTTTAACCTTAAAGCATTAGTAACAACCGATACAGAGCTAAAGCTCATGGCTAATGCTGCAAACATAGGATTTAATAGGGGCCCATTGAATAATAAATACAAAACTCCTGCTGCAATAGGTATACCGGCAACATTATATGCAAAAGCCCAGAAAAGATTCTGCTTGATATTATTTATCGTCTTTTTACTTAAATAAATCGCTTTGACCACATGTTCTAAATCACTTTTTATCAAAACTATATCAGCTGATTCAATAGCAACATCTGTTCCAGTTCCCATAGCAATCCCGACATCCGCTACAACTAAAGACGGTGAATCGTTGATGCCATCCCCTACCATTGCAACAATCTTTTTTTCATCCTTTAGTCTTCCAACAACTTGTGATTTTTCTTCTGGTAATACTCCTGCTATTACTCTATCTACCCCTACCTCAGTAGCGATATAATCAGCTGCTTTGATATTATCTCCAGTCAACATAATTACTTCCAGTCCCATACTATGCAGTTTTTTAATGGCATTTTCACTATTTCTTTTTACATTATCAGAAATTCCAATCGCCCCAGTTAATTCATTATTTACTTCTAGATAAACAATCGTCATTCCTTTATCCATCATTTTTTCAACACTTTTTTCTTTATTCTTAATTAATTTTCCATTTCCGATTTTCACTATTTCTCCATCGATATTACCGACCAATCCCTTGCCAGGTATACTGACAAATTCAATAACATCACTATATGTCAAGTTCATATTTCCGTGATATTCAATTATCGATTTCCCGATAGGGTGCTCTGAAAATCTTTCTAATGAAGCTACTTTTATTAAAATATCTTCTTTTGAATATTTCCCGAAAGAAATTATTTCCTTAACAATAGGTTTCCCTTCCGTGATAGTACCAGTTTTATCAAGAACAATCGTTGTAACTTTATGCAGCATTTCAAGTGCTTCACCACTTTTTATCAATATCCCATTTTCAGCACCTTTTCCCGTCCCTACCATTATCGCCGTCGGTGTTGCTAGACCTAGTGCACAAGGACATGCTATAACTAAAACCGAAATGAAAATCTTAAGTGAGAAACTGATATCTCTCTCCAAAACAAACCATGCTATTGATGCTATTATTGCGATACCGATTACAATAGGCACAAAATAACCCGCTATGATATCTGCTAATCTCGTTATCGGTGCTTTTTTGTTTTGCGCATCTTCGACTACTTTGATAATCTGATTAAGAAAAGTATCTTGATCGATATTCATAACATTGATTTTCAGCATACCGTTTCCGTTAACGCTACCCGAAATAACGGAATTCCCCAATTCTTTGTCTACAGGTATGCTTTCTCCTGTCAACATCGATTCATCGACATCACTAAATCCCTCAACAATTTCTCCATCAACAGGTATCATTTCCCCAGGTTTAACTAAAACAATATCCCCAATTTCAATTTCTTCAATCGGCAAAACAATTTCTCCATCTTTGTTGATAACAACTGCAACTTTAGGCTTCAATTTTATCAACTTGCTTATCGCTTCAGAAGTTTTTCCTTTTGCTTTAAATTCCAATGTTTTGCCAAATTTAATAAGAGTGATTATAGTTACGCCTGTCTCAAAATATAACTGATGAATATAATTGTGATTCCCGTTAAAAATCTGATACGATGCAAATATACTGAATATTATCGCCGCACTAGTTCCCACCGCTATAAGAGAATCCATATTAGGGGACCCTTTGATTAAAGTTCTAAACCCAATTTTATAAAAGTTTCTCCCAATGAATATAACAGGAACTGTCAAAATCATTTGAATCACAGTAAAATTTATAGGATTAATTTCAGGGCTCAAATAACTTAGAGATGGTAAGCCAATCATATCTCCCATTGCTATATATAGAAGTGGAATAGTAAATGCAAAAGCAAAATACAATTCTCTCCTCATTTTTCTATATTGTTTTTCATTTTCATTTACATAGCTTTCATCATTATCCTTTTCAATAGTTAAAGGCTTATAGCCAGCTTTTTTAATAGACTGCTTGATATTCGACACTCTTGCTTTCGCAGAATCGTACTTTATATAAGCTTTATTTGTAGTAATATTTATACTCACTTCTTCAATACCGTCAAGTTTATTAATGCTCTTCTCGACTGCTCTAACACATGAAGCACAGGTCATCCCTTCTATAGGGATACTTACTTCTTTTAAATCTGTTTTTTCAGCTGCTTCATATCCTACTTTGTGAATAGCTTCTATTATTGTTTCTTTATTTAAAATGTTTTCATCAAATATTGTATTCATCTGATTTGTAATCAGATTAACTTCAACTTCTATTACCCCTTCTAATTTGCCAACCGCTCTTTCAACAGCTCTAGAACATGCCGAGCAGGTCATTCCTTCAATATCATATGTTTTTTCCATCAAACCACCTGATTTTTCTCAAGAACACTGACTATTTTCATAAACTGCTCAATCTCTTTAGATTTTCCCCAGAATACAAACCTCGCTTTTTTATCATCATCAGAGTAAATATACTCGACTTTCACTCTTTTTCCCTTACTTAAATAATCATATGCAAGACTTTTCAACTTATTAAGTACATCGTTAATTAAATCCATATCTTCAGAATAAAAATCCACTATACTACAAACTTGCAATTTATCTGATGAAGCAAAAAAATCAGTATCCATAAATACACAAAAATCACTACTGGTCATCTCTTCTTCTCCAATCGAATCCTGACAACACGAAGCCGGATTTAGAAGTTTATCCAGCGAATCTTTTTCAACACGCCATTGACCACCGATCTTTTTAGCATCTAATTTTCCATTATTAATGTATCTTCTGATTGTCTTTTCATGTACATTTA
>DAOUQP010000057.1 GCA_030625575.1 Eubacteriales bacterium
TATATTTAAAAACTCCCTTTAATATATAAATAATTATATCAATAACTATTTGACTACCAAATACAATTAATAACATATCTTTTGCAGAAGCTTTAATAAAATTTAAAAAGTAATCTAATGTAGAAATTAAAAAGAAGTAACCAAAATAAGTAAAATTTGAAAATTGGATTTTTAATGGATCATTTTTTTCAGTTTGTTTAATATAATTAATTATTTTTACTATTACACACCTCTAATAATATATTACCTTATCCAAAATGTTTATAACTAGTTTCTTCATTTCCAAAAGGAGAACCTTGTTTATCTTGAAAATACATTTTGGTTTTATACATTTGCTCAAGGGAACCTAAATATTCATGATCATATAATCTTTGGTAGAAATAAACAGCATTATTGCTTGAATATATATCATAAAGATCAGAGGCTTTTAATGCTGCTGCAAATAGATTACCCAAAACAGGGAGTTTTACATCAATAACAGCATAACAGATAGTGCTTTAATAAATTTATTCATATTAACTCCTTCTTTCTCAATTGATTAAAGATTATTATTAGTAGTAAAGCAAAAAGATAGATAAGTGATGTACTAAAACTAAACTCTCCCCACATTGTAAAATCAAATATAAAACGCAAGCCATAAAATGGTGCAACAAAAAACAAAAATGAAAGCAATATAATTTTCTCATATACATATGCAAAATATGACGAACTAGAATATCGATATAAGCTATATAGATATGTCAAAACCCCATTTACGCCACCAATTATGGATAGTATTGCAATAGACTTGTTAGAAGAATATGTTTTGACATTTCTATAAACCATATATCCAACCATGCATAATAATAGGATAGAAATCAGCATATTCTTAATTGATGGGCTTGCATACCCATAGGCTAAAAATGCATTATTAACTATTGCAAGCACATAAACTATAAGAGTAATAATTTTGTATCTTTTCATTTTGTCACTCCTCGTATTTTGTTTTTTAGGTAGTTGCTGAACTCTGACATCATACTTGCTGGAATATTTCAATTAATTGTTTTTTTGCATTTCGCAACTACCTAATTAAGTTATAAACCGCAATAAAATTGTCACACATATTTTAGTGCTTGAAAATAAATAAACAACCCTTTTCGCGCATTTGCCCTTTTTTTAGTCGGTTTAATTTAAATATCAACTATTACCATGAATCTTGAAATTATGTATTTTACGTAAAATCTAGGAAAAAATCAATTTAACACTTTCCTTTGAAAACCAAAAAAGCTATAATATGGTGAAGATAAAACTCAAGTTGAAAGGAAGTAGAAAATGAAGAAAAGTTATATAATTGCAGCTGTAGTAGTGGTATTGATTGCAGTAACTGCATTTGCACTGCCTAATATCACAGGAATGTTTGCAAAGATGGATCCTGCTACTCATCTGCTATATGCATCAAAGAATATGGCTGATGCTGAAAAGGTCAATGCAACTGTTGATGTAAGTGTTGTGCTTAAGTCAGAGGGAATACAAAAAATGACGGGAAATGCTGAAGTGGAAGATGCAGTTGCTCTTGTTGATTATGCAAATTCAATTTTGGAGAATTTTTCTTTGAAGTATGATATGACTTATGCACAGAAGAAAATGGAGATTCCTTCATATTTCGACTATGACATGTCTATTGAGTATCGCGAAGACCCGTTGTTGAATATTGCGATGATATTTGAGCCTTGGAAACTGGCGATGGGTTCAGAACAACTGCATGAAAAAATGTTTTCTTTTGATATAGAAAAGTTTTTAGAAGAGGTATTGGCTGTTGAAGGAATAGACATTGACGATATCGATATCAACAAATATGTCGACATCTTATTGAATACAGAAGATGATATATACAAAGCGGTTGTAGATAATTCTGATCAATATATTGTTCTTCTTATTGATTACTTGGAGGAGAATATTCAAGAACTGGAAGATGGCACTTTAACAGTTGAATACAACGGGAAGTCTGAAGAGCTGAAGGTTACCAGATATCTTTTATCGCTTGATATGATATCATATATCGAGAAATTCAATGAAGCGCTCAAACTTGCCAAAGATGATCAGAATCTCAATGCTCTTATTAAAGATAGAATGTTCAAGGTTGTGGATGAACTTATTGAATCTGGTGACTATTTGATGATTCCAGATTTAGGTCTTGAAGGAACAAAAGAAGAAGTGAGAGCTGAATTTGAAGAATCAAAGGATGACTTTGATGAATGGTATTATGGCGCGTTTGATGAAATGATTGAGGTGTATGAAGCAATCAACGAACAAGAACTTTCTGAACTTGATATGTCATACGATATGACTTATTCTATCGACAAGAATGATATGGTCAGAGGAATTGAAGTTAAATTGACTTCCGAAATCTACGATATCATTGAAAATGTAACGATAAACGCACTGAATGATGATGTGGTTATCGAAGCTGTGGATTATGAAAATACTATAGATGTTATAGAGTTATCTGAAGATTACGATCTGATGGGTGAGGTTTCTCGAGAGGTGATGAATAATCTGGTTGAGAAAGTGCTGAGTGGAGATGCTTTGAACAATCTGATGATGGATTTCGAGACAAATGCTGAAATGCTTCCTGAGGAAATGAAAAATGAAGTCCTTGGAGGCATCCAAGAGTATTTTCAAATGTTACCGTATATAATTCAAGGTGGAATGTATTAATGATTAAAATTGAAGGTCTATCGAAATCTTATAAGAAGGATAGAGTCTTAAAAAATATAACATTAGAGTTGAACGACGGAGATGTGTTAGGTGTAGTCGGTCCCAATGGGGCCGGCAAGTCTACACTTCTTTCTTTATTGGCGACTTTGATGTCTCAGGATGAAGGAACCATCGATTATGGTCTGAAGGCGGACAGCCTGAAAGAACTGAGAAAACACATTGCTTATGTACCGCAAGATATTGCTCTTTTCGAAGAGATGACTGTCAAGGAGAATCTCGATATCTTCTATAGTGAAAACAACAGAGATCTAAAGCATATGGAAGAAGTCATGGAAGTCATGAAACTGGGAGAATACAGCTCCTATAAAGTGAAGAAATTATCAGGTGGAATGAAGAGAAGAGTAAACATGGCGATATCTCTTCTAAAAGATACGAAAGTTATTTTGATGGATGAACCTGTTGTGGGAGTCGAATACTTTATAAGAAAAGATATAGAGAAATATATCAAGGTTCTCTCTAAAAGAGGAAAGATTATCTTGATGACATCTCATATGAAGGAATTTCTGGACCGCACCTGCAACAGATTGCTTGTACTTGATGCTGGAGAAATGAAATATTTTGGTGATTATCATGAGGATATGGAGTACTTTAAAAAAATTGATTAAGCTGGAGATTAAAAGACTTTTCAACAAGTCTTTTAATCTTGTGCTATTGATGATGTTGGCTGTTGTTCTGTTGAACGTGATTCTGAATTATGATGAAATCAGATGCAGAGTGATAAAACCGTCCATTGCTGTTGTCGTCGAGGATGAATCAATGGAGGTGAATCTTCTTGTAAGCAGTATCACAAAAACATCAATGGGAGATAAACTCAGTTTTGAGCATCTTTCTTATGAAAGTGCATTGGATGGATTGAAAAAGAATCAATTGCTGGCAATCATACATATAGAAAAGGGCGTCGGGGAAACGATAAATAGAGCTGAACCTGTAACGATAAATTTGCTTGTCGATCAACAGAAAGACTTGAGGGTGAAGTTTCTGAGAGAGTATATCGAAAATTTGACGAATATGCTCAATGAAGGTCAAAATGGTGCGATGATATACTATCAACTGTTAAAAGACAAAGGGATATCGTATGACGACAGAATTGATGAGTTGAATCAACTGGCATTCAAATATACGACGACATTTCTGGCTAGGCAGCAGGTATTCGATCAGGAGGAACCGGTGGAACCGTTCATGGGCGCCGGATTTGTAGAATACTATTTGATAACGGTTCAACTGCTATTCATTACGTATACCATAATAATGTTCTACTATATTTTTGAGGATGATCTCAAGTACAAGAGAATTGAAAGACTGTTTCTGAGTGGGTACAGTATGACGGAAATTCTTCTGTCCAAGTTGATTGCACAGTGGGTGTTTACATTGCCGGTCATGTTGCTTATACAGGGATTGACAGGATATGTGATGGGTGGAATCGATACTGTATCGATGATTAAAGATCTGATGCTTTTGACATTGGTTCATCTGATTATACAGTTTTGGGTGATAGTGGCGCATTTATCCATCAAGAAACCAGTTGTGCGAGATGGTGTGATGATATTTACACCTGTTATTCTTGCGGTATCGGGTGGATTGTTCATACCGTTGAATGGAATGCCTGAGATTTTTAAATTGGGTGCATATAAAAACATCTATTATTTGATGCAACAGGGTCTTCTTGGAAAAGGATTGAGGATAGAAGGTTATATTGCTATTGCTTTTATGACGATTTTTCCTCTGTATCTAATCTATAGAATTTCAAAGGAGCGCAATTATGTCTTTTTTTAGAATGCTTTTCAAGAGATCATTTTTCAACATAAAGACGTTCATAGTGATTATTTTGATGACTGTCCTGATACCAGTCTTGGTCGTATCGTTGTCTGCAGTCGAAGATGATGGATATGTCTATCACCTTGCGTTGATTGACCGCGACAAAACGGAGTTGTCTGAGTATTTCTATGACAGCATAAAAAACTCCGCGGGGATGACTGTGATTGAAAATATCAGTTATGAAGATGCACTTCGTGAATTGAATCTGGGGAAACTAGACATAGTATATATAATCAAAGAAGGATTTGAAGAAAATATCGAGGGAGGCAACTACAGAAATCTGATAAAATGGATTCAATCTGCGGAGACGGTTTCAACTTCATGGATGAATGATCAACTCAGTGTCGGTGTGATAAGACATTGGTTGAAAGTAGACATTGTAAACAGAATTCGAGAAATTGACCCGGATTTTACTTACGAAAGGTTTGTTGATGAATTTGATAAGTATTATGACCAGAATATGCTTATTGATCATCGCGTGATTGAGATAAAGGGCGAGAAGATAAGTCTTGTTGAAAGCAGACCGTTGGCTGAAGTTTATTTTTTTAATCTCTGGGGAATATTGGTTCTTGTTTGGGTATGGTTGCAGAATAGAATAATTATTGATGACATGAATCACAACATTATCGATAGAATAAAAATGACAAATGGTTCGTCTTGGATATATTACATTACAAGATTGATGTTGCAGATTGTCATATTGATGATACCTTGGACTGTATCATATGGATATCTGACCAAGTCGTATTTTGACTATGAGTTAAATGTGCAGTTGTTTAAATTACCATTGTATATAGTAAGTATTTTTATGATATCGCTGATTACAATCAAGATATTGAAATCCAAAAAATCATATACTATGCTGGGGTATGTATTTATCCTTTTAAATGTAATGCTTTCGTCGGATTTGGTTGGCGGGATTCTTTCAGCTACAAATTTGATTCAAAAGGTTCTGCCTCTTTTTTGGTTTGTAAAATAACAAATCACAGATTTAAAATCTGTGATTTTCAATATGATTAATATAAATTGAATTTTCCCAAAGTGGTTATATTGCTGTATTCTTTTAATAAAATATCATAAATATTTAAATCAAGTTTATTACACAAAGCTGCGATGTAGAAAAATGTATTGCCGAGCTCTTCTTCTATTGCATCTCGACAATCTTTACATAGTTGACCATCTATGTGATCGTGTTGATAGTTTTTCATTTCTTCTAAAGTGATATTTTCGGGCATATCAGGTTTTTTTGTATTAAGAGAAATGCAGCCGCAATTTGTTATTGATTTTACAACAGCTCTATTTGTATCGGATGATCCCTGATTGAGTTTGGTAATGATATCTAGTAGTGTTGAATGTCTAATAGTAATGTCTTGTACAGCATTTTGAAATTCGTCATAAATTAAATCTTTCATATTATAATCACTTCCCCCTAAAATCTTATCTTGATTTTACCATAGATTATTTTAATTGAGAAGGAGTGTAAATGAATGAAATTTTTTATTTACTTAAAAATAGTGTATAATTATAAATATATGAGGTGATATTATGTTTGTTATAGGAGATCGAATTGTTTATCCCATGCACGGTGCGGGTATTGTTGAAACAATTGAGAAGATTAAACTGCTCGGCGAAGTTATGAATTATTATGTTATGAGAATTGAGTACAAGGATATGAAGGTAAAAATTCCTGTGAAGAAGGCTGATGATTTAAATGTAAGATCGTTGTCAACGTTAGAGGCAATTAAAAATGCGTTTATGGAAGCGAGTGCCAAAGAATTTGAGAGTTATCCTAACTGGAATACACGATATCGTGTAAATATAGAAAAAATTAAAGACGGAAGAGTCGAAAACTTAACTGAAGTAATCAGTATGCTGTATGCTTTAGACCGTGAAAAAGGATTGTCGACAGGAGAAAAGCAATTACTTAATAATTCAAAAGAAATTCTAGCCAGTGAGATTAAAATGATTGAAAATATAGAGTTTGGAGAAGCTATGAAAATCGTTAATGAATTTATTGGATAAATTGGATTAGAAGTTGTATAATGATTATTGTATTTAAAAGGAGGTGGTTGAATGATAAAGAAATTTATGAGGTATATTTTTGCAGCTTTAGGAGTTGTTCTTGGTTTGGGGATTGGGGTTTTTGCCCTAAGTCTTAACATGTTTGACTTAGGGGAAAACATTACTACAAGCTCAATTCTTATTGTAACTTTTTTTGCTGTTTTTACTGGAATTATATCTTTTTTTATTTCACCATTAATTATTCGATTAGTTCATAAAGCCATAGAGTATACGGAAGTAGAACTTTCCAATATTCCACCTTTTCAATTAGTGACAGGTGCTTTTGGATTAATCATCGGACTTATAATTGCATATTTTATTAGCAATATTTTTAGGATTTTTCCTATACCTATTATTGGAGTAATACTGACAGTTATAACGTATTTGTTTTTTGCATATTTAGGAATTAATCTAGCAACTAAAAAATTCACAGACGTTTCAAAGATTACTGAAATATTTAAAAAACCTCAGTCCAAAGAAACTGAGAATTACGGAGAATTTAATCCTAAAATTTTGGATACTAGTGTTATTATAGATGGGCGTATTTCGGATATCGCAAAAACAGGTTTTGTAGAAGGACCTATTATTATTCCAGAGTTTGTACTAAAAGAATTAAGGCATATTGCAGATTCGGCAGACAGCCTTAAAAGAACAAAAGGTAGAAGAGGTCTTGATATACTTAAAGATATACAGACGCAAATGGATGTGGAAGTTAGAATTGTGAGTATTGATTTTGATGACGTTGAAGAAGTAGATATTAAATTGCTTAAATTAGCTCAGAAAATGCACGGAAGTGTGGTTACAAACGATTTTAACCTTAATAAAGTTGCAAATCTTCACGGAGTGAAAGTGCTTAATATCAACGAGCTTTCCAATGCTGTAAAACCAAATGCAATCCCCGGTGAAGAAATGGAAGTGTTCGTAATAAAAGAAGGTAAAGAGAATAATCAAGGTGTTGCTTATCTAGATGACGGCACTATGATTGTTGTAGAAGATGGCAGGAAGCTAATCGGAAAATCTCTTAAAGTGGTGGTTACAAGTGTATTACAGACTCCAGCTGGTAGAATGATTTTTGCTAAGCCAAATTAAAGGACCTTTTTGGTCCTTTTTTAGGAGGAATTAGAGATGTATAAAGAGTTTAAAGTCATTGTAGTGATACCTGCTGCTGGCAGTGGAATGAGAATGAATAGCGACAAGAATAAATTGCTTATAAAAATTGGAAAAGATACCATTATTGAAAAAACTCTTGATATTTTTGAAAAAAATAAGTATATAGATGAAATAATTGTTGTCACAAACGATAGCGAAATAATTAAGATTGCCAGAAAATTTTCAAAAGCTGGAAATACTATCAGTGGTGGCGACACAAGACAAGAATCTGTTCATAAAGGTATTTTAAATATTGAAGGCGAAGATGGAATTGTTCTAATTCACGATGCTGCAAGACCGTTTATAACTGATGATGTTATCGAGAGAGTTATTGAAATGACACATTTATACAAATCCTGTATTCCTGCAGTTGAAGTTAAAGATACTATCAAAACAATTGATGGAGATTTTGTTTCTAAAACATTAGATAGAGATAGCTTGATTAGTGTTCAAACTCCACAGGGATTTAGGTTAAATATCCTAAAAGAAGCATATGAACTTAAAGATAGTTATCCTGCAACAGATGATGCAAGTTTAGTAGAAAAACTTGGATATCCTGTTTTTGTTGCTAGAGGAGATTATGATAATATTAAATTAACAACAATTGAGGATATAAAGCATACTCGTTCTATCGAAGGAGTGAATGATGTGAGAATTGGTATTGGATATGATGTACATAAATTAGTCGAAAACAGAAATCTGATTTTAGGTGGAGTTAAAATCCCCTATGAAAAAGGTTTGTTAGGACACTCTGATGCCGATGTTTTGGTGCATGCTATTATGGATGCAATTTTAGGATCGATCGGTAAAGGCGATATAGGAAGGATCTTTCCTGATACGGATAATAAATTCAAAGATGTTTCTAGCTTGTTACTACTAAAAGAAGTAAAGGATGTCTTAGATGAAGAAGGATACAAGATTAATAATATAGATGCAGTTATCATAGCTCAGAAACCCAAGATATTACCATTTGTTGAAAAAATGAAAGAAAATATTGCATTGACTTTAAATATAGATATCAGTCAGATTAATATAAAGGGGACAACTACAGAAAAACTTGGTTTTGAAGGAAGAGGAGAAGGAATTTCCTCTCAAGCAGTTGTAATGGTTGACAAAAAATAATAAATTGTTTATTATAAAAGCAAATTATTGAGTAGATGCTATGAATAGGATTAGTAATCAAAAGAACTTGATAGAGAGAGGAATATTTAGCTGGAAATTCCTTAAGTATTCAATTGATGAACCTACCTAGGAGTACGCAGTGAAAACTGTGCGGATGGATCCGTTAAAATCTTTTAAAGTGAGCAATATGCTAATTAGAGTGGTACCGCGGACCTTCGCCTCTAGATATGAGAGGGAGGTCTTTTTATTTTTAAATTAGGAGTGAGAAGAATGTCGAAAGAAAATAAAGACTTTGTAAAAGAGATTACGAAAATGGAAGACGATTTTGCCCAGTGGTATACTGATGTTATTAGAAAGACAGATTTAATTGATTATTCACCTGTAAAGGGATTTTTGGTATTGAAGCCATACGGTTATGCTTTATGGGAAAACATCCAAAAATTTCTCGATGGAAGATTTAAAGATACAGGTCATGAAAATGTATATTTTCCATTATTGATACCTGAAAGCTTATTAAACAAAGAAAAAGAACACGTTGAAGGATTTGCTCCAGAAGTTGCTTGGGTAACTCATGGTGGTAATGAAGAATTGGCTGAGAGACTCTGTATAAGACCGACTTCTGAGACAATAATCTGTGAGATGTATTCTAAATGGTTGAAATCGTATAGAGAGCTGCCTTATCTATATAATCAATGGGCTTCTGTTGTCAGATGGGAAAAAGAAACTCGTCCGTTTTTAAGACATAGAGAATTCTTATGGCAAGAAGGTCATACACTGCACGAAACTTATGAAGAAGCACAAAATGAAACTTTGCAAATGCTAGGTATTTATAGAGAATTATCTGAAGAGTTTTTAGCGATTCCTGTAATAACGGGTAAAAAAAGCGAGAAAGAGAAATTTGCTGGAGCTGAATCAACATATACGATTGAGGCATTGATGCATGATGGTAAAGCGCTTCAGTCGGGAACTAGTCACAATTTATCTCAGCATTTTACCAAGGCGTTTGATATTACTTATCTAGATAGAAATGGAAAGCTTCAGCATCCATATCACACATCTTGGGGTGTATCAACTAGATTGATTGGAGCGGTTATCATGGCTCATGGCGATAATAGAGGACTTATATTACCTCCAAGATTAGCGCCGATTCAAGTTGTTATTGTTCCTATAATGCAGAAAAAAGCTGGTGTTTTGGAAAAAGCGAATGAACTTAAAAATATTCTAGAAGCTAAAGGAATTAGAGTTAAACTTGATGATTCCAAAAATTATTCACCAGGATGGAAATTTAATGAATATGAAATGAAAGGCGTTCCTGTACGTGTAGAAATCGGTCCTAGAGATATTCAAAACAATGTAGTTATGGTTGCTAGAAGAGATACCCTAGAGAAAGAAACATATAGCCTTGATAATATTGATGAAATAGTCAGTGGATTATTAGACACCATCCAAGTGGATATGTTTAATAAAGCTAAGGAAGAAAGAGAAAAGAAAACTTTCACAGTGAATTCTTTAGAGGAATTGAAAGAAAAAATGGAAACTTCTCCAGGCTTCGCCAAAATGATGTGGTGTGGAGACAAAGAGTGTGAAGATAAAATTAAAGAAGAAATGTCTGCTACAATCAGATGTATTCCTTTTGAACAAGAAGATTTAGGAGATACATGTCCTATCTGTGGAAAAAAAGCAAAACATATGATTTATGTAGCTAAAGCTTATTAAGGAGGGGTTTAAATGTCTGAGAATTATAAATTCGTACAAAATAGCAAATGTGAGTATTTTCCTTGTCACAAGGGAGTAGATAAAGAAAAATTCAACTGTTTGTTTTGCTTCTGTCCACTCTATATGTTGGGGAAAGACTGTGGTGGTAACTTTGTATATAATAATGGCATTAAGGACTGCAGCAATTGTACAATTCCTCACGATGAAAATGGATACGAATATATTATGAGTAAAATGGAGTTAGTTATTAAAATCGGTAGTGAGAGATAATGAAGTTTATAAAAAACAATCTTCAGCTCATTGCTGTATCTGTAGGACATTTTACCAATGATTTTTATATGGCGTTGATTCCTCCTATTCTGTTTATATTTACAGAGGAATTAGGACTTAGTTTAACTCAACAGGCGGCAATCGCGATGGTTATTACTCTCAGTGGAACTTTCCTTCAACCTGTAGTAGGATATTTTCTTGGTCGTATAGGTAAGACATCGATGCTGAGTTATGGTCTCGTTTGGGTTGCTGTGGGCATGAGTATAACTGGATGGATCACTAATATCTATTTGTTGATGGCTGTTATAGGAATAGCGGGGCTTGCATCTAGCGTTTATCATCCTCTAGGAAGCGCTGTTGCCACAAGTTTAACAAAAGGATCTCATGGGAAAAGTCTATCTGTATTTATGACTATTGGTGGATTTGCAACAATGTTTACACCTTTGGTAGCGGTACCCATGGCTACGACATATGGATTGAAATCATTGACAGTTTTAATGATACCGGGTTTCTTTGTCGCATATTTCTTGAAGAAGGCAAAGATTGATGAGATTGAATATATATCAAAGGAAAAAGAATCAAAAGATAAATCAAAGAAAAAAATTGAAATGCATAATATGATTTGGTTTTCTTTAGTAATTGTGATAGCGACATTCAAAGTCTTGGTATCTAGAACAATGATAGTTTTTGGAGTTCAGCTTCTCAATCTCAAAGGGATTGAACTTATAACAGCTGGTATTATTCTATCCATTCATTTGTTTATAAGGTCAATAGGAACGCTTACGGGTGGATTCCTGAGTGATAAATTCGGTGAAAAGAAAATCATGGTATTTTTTAACAGTTTATCATTGATTTCACTCGTTTTAGCCAGCTTCACTTCGGGTGTATTATCCATTGTCGGTTTTATTGTACTGGGATATTCGTTAAATGCCACAGCAACTGCGAATATCACAATGACGCATAAAATCATTCCCGAGAACATTACATTCGGCAACGGGATGATTATGGGGTTTTCAAGTACGATAGCCGGGCTGTTGATCTTGTTGTTCGGTAAGATAGCGGATACTATCGGATTATTGGATGCGGTGCAGCTTTACAATATATTGATATTCATAATAATTATTATAAGCATATTGTTACCAAAAGAATTTTCCAGCAAGGAGGCCTGATTTCAGGCCTTTTTTTATTTGTCGATTCAAATCGACGAAAAAAGAGGGCAAATACGCGAAATGGGTTGTTTAATCATTTGAGAGTGCTAATATGTGGATGACAAGCTTGCTGGGAAATAATGAGATTATTTTTTGAAGAGGAGAGAATAAATAATGGGAAAAACTATTACGACAATACTTGATTTAGTACTATTTTTTAATTTGCTTATAAATGGTTTAATTAAAGTGGCAACTGAGAAAATTTCTTATTCATGGACGTACTCGCTATGAATAATATGGAGATGATTTTTGAAATAGCTAATATAGGATTTGATAATAGGTTTATATTTCAATTATTTTTGACGGTATTGTTAGTTGTTCTATTTTACGTAATTTATAAAATTTTAATAAAAATATAGGAAGATATAGATTCAAATCATTAATACGATTTTGCTATTAACTCAAGTAATTAATACATTCTTGTTTATTTTCATAGCGAGATTTATTTATAAAATATATAAAAAAATGTAAAGTGACATTTGGAATTTTAATAATCCATTTATTGCTTTGGTCAGTTTTGAAATGATTTATGAAGGAGGCCATTATGTCAAAACGATCACGATATATCATTTTCATACTCATCATAGTACTTATTTTGACAGGATCATAAATTCCTCACTCTCTCCAAGATTCGATAGGTCGGGTCGAGTCGATTACAGATGGATCTTTGCTGTACAAAAAGATAATTTGACTTATTCGTTAGCGCTGGACTGTAAAGATGGAAATGTTCTATGGATCCATCAAATTTTTGAATAATTCATTCGAAATAAACTAAGGAATAGTCCCTCGCTGATTTTAGTGAGGGTTTCTTATATCTGTGATTTATTTATTTCTCTTAAATAAAGCGGTAATAATAAAGTGGATGTAGATGATGAAATCATGTTAAAGGATATAGATGCGACCGACGTTCTAAAAGGAATAAAATTATTAGATTATTGTATGTTTAAGTTGGAGCTTCATTAAAGTATATCATTTAAAATTAAAATATTGGCAGTTTGGAGTTCGCTCTAGACTGTTTTTTTTGACTTGTATTTTCTGCTCCTGTGAAATATTGTAGGCAAGCAGATATTATAATGTGGTATACTAAAGAAAAATTTAACTGGTAAGGATTAGTGATAGAGTTGAAGAGAATTTTAATTGTTGAAGATGATGAACCGCAGAGAGAGTTTTTGAATGAAACTGCATTGAGAATCAATTCTGGACTTGAATTGTATTCTACGGGTTCGTTTTATGAAGCGATAGATATTATGAAATCAAATCTGATTGAAGCTTTTTTCTTGGATATTCAGTTGGAAGATGGAAATGGAATCGAATTGGC
>DAOUQP010000097.1 GCA_030625575.1 Eubacteriales bacterium
TCATTATGAGACATTTAGCACAGCTCCTTTTCTGTTGGTTTGGTCATTAACAGTTTAGCAGAGCTATTGTTATTTGTCTCATTTCTTTATACTAAAAAAGGTGCTAGTGATTACTCACCAACACCAAATATTATAGACCCGATTATTCTTCATAGCTTATTTTTATTTTTTATTAAAAAAATCATTTGCAATTTCTACTGCTTTTTTTGCATCCTTGCCGTAATAATCAGCTCCTATTTTTAGAGCGTAATCTTCAGTTAATACAGCTCCTCCAACGAAAATCGATACATCTTTAAATTCTTTTCTTAGGGCTGTTATTGTATTTTCCATAGCCTGAGCAGTAGTTGTCATCAAAGCGCTTAGACCGATTAGTTTTATATCGTGTTTTTTAACAGCTTCAATAATCTTTTCTATAGAAACATCTTTGCCTAAATCGAAGATGGTATACCCGTAATTATCTAGGAGAACTTTAACGAGATTTTTACCTAAATCGTGGACATCTCCTTGAACTGTAGCTAGAATAATTTTACCTCTAGTTTCAAGTTCTTGCTGAGAATCATTGAGAGTTTTTTGAATGAGTTCAAAAGAGACACTCGCAGTTTCTGCAGCTCGTATCAATTGTGGTAGATAGATAAGTTTACTTTCGTATTGCTGACCAATCTCATCAAGAGCTTTGATTAGATAATTGTTTACAATCCAAAGAGGCTCATGCGTTGTAAGTAGTTTTTCAGTCAGTAAACGAGTTGATTCTTTATCTCCTTCTAAAAGGTATTCGTTTAGAGATCTTTCGCGATTTTCATCTGGAACCTTGATGGTTTTGCTATTTTTAGAGTAGGTTGTAATATATTCAACCGAGTCTTGATCGTAGTTGTAAAGGACATTGAATGCCATTAGTGTATCTTTTATTCCCTCAGCACCGGGATTGATAATTACAGAGTCCAGTCCAAATGAAAGCGCCATTGCCAAGTAAGTTTTATTGATTAAAGTTCTATTCGGCAAGCCATATGAGACATTGCTCAATCCGAGAGTGGTTTTCACCTTATAATGCGATTTAATATATTGAATCGCTTTCAGTGTTTCTTTAACAGCTTCTTGTTCTGCGCTGGCTGTTAAAACCAGACAATCTACAATTAATTTTTCTTCTTCGATACCAAAGGTTTTAGCTGTCTTTATAAGCTTTTCAGCAATTTCAACTCTTTTTTCCCATTTCTTTGGGATACCTTCTTCATCAAAAGTAAGAGCTATCACATAAGCGCCGTATTTCTTTATGATTGGAAAAATTTCATTCATAGAGGATGCTTTACCGTTGATGGAATTAACGATAGCTATGCCGTTATAATGTCTTAAAGCCGTTTCGACAACTTCTGGGTCAGTTGTATCAAATTGAAGTGGAGCATCGACTAAGCCGTTGAATTGATCTATGAGTTCTATCATAAGCTTTTGTTCATTAACCCCTGGAAGAGAAGTATTTATATCCAATACCTTGGCTCCATGCTGAATCTGTTCAAAGGCCAGTTTAACAGCGGGGCTGACGTTGCCGTTAAGAAAATGCGGTTTTAAATTTTTATTGCCGGATGGATTGATTCTTTCTCCGATAACGGTAATACAATCGTCAAAACAAACACGTTTTTGAGATGATGAAACATATAATTTGCGAGTTTTTATTTTTGCTTTACAATAGTCGTTTTTTAGTTCAGTAAGTTTTTGGATGTATTTCGGTGTTGTTCCACAGCATCCGCCAAGTATGCTTACTCCTTCTTTAACAAAGATGCGTGAATAATATTGAAATTCATCTGAGCCAACTCCAAAAGTTGTTTTGCCGGATTCGATGCTTGGAAGGCCGGCGTTAGCTTGAACCATTACAGGGATAGATGCAAAATTCAATATTCTTCTTATAATCGGCAACATCTCTTTAGGTCCTAAAGAACAATTTACACCGAGAGCATCTACTCCTATAGCCTCGAGAGCTAAAACCATATTTTCTGGATCGGTTCCTGTCAAGGTCATACCGTCATCGCCAAAAGTCATTGTAGCATAAACCGGGCAATTGGCATTTTCTTTTGCAGCAAGAACTGCAGCTCTGATTTCACCAAGATCTGACATGGTTTCAATAAGAATCAAATCAACTTCTTTTTCATTACCTATTATGACTTGGTCTTTGAAGTATTCGTATGCAGTATCAAAATCCAAGTCGCCTATCGGTTTCATTATTTTTCCAATGGGACCTATATCGAGTGCGATTAGAGCGCCTGTATTTACACTAGCGGCTTTTGCATTATCGATAGCAGCTTCTATAATTTCTCTTTGAGAATATTTAGATAGAGAAAGTTTATATCTACTTGCACCGAAGGTATTTGTGGTAATAACCTGAGCACCGCTATTAATGTACTCACGATGAATTTCAGTGATTATTTCTGGATTTTCTATATTTAATTCTTCTGGAATTGTTTTATGGGCAAGGACTTTTTCTTGTAGCATTGTTCCCATAGCACCGTCAAATATGAGTAATTTATTTTTTAGTGACAATAGATCACTTCCTTAGTGTTAAATTTTTTTGAATCGACAAGATGAATTATAATCGCATTCTTCGCAAGATAGATTGCCGCATCTGTGAAGAATTTGGTTATCAAGCTTTTTATTTGAGATGCCAATGATAGCTATCACAGATTTTTGAGGAACCATTAGATAACTTTCATTTAAACTAAGGCCGATGCGTTTATGAGCCTGTAGTTTGTTAATGATCGATTCCTGCACTTTTAATGGCAAATCGCCATAACCTGGGCTAAAACGAGTAGTTAAATCTGAGCCGCTAGGCAAAGTTTGCCTAAGTTTTGCTTCATATTGATTGCAATATTGCTCGATTAAATCAGAAGCGATGGCATCTGATACCATTCCGGAGAGTGCAGAAAGATGAAATTTTGATTGAATCAATCTATCGGCAGCCACTCCAAGTGTACATGCTAGGATAAATACTTCATCGCAACCTTTAAGGTGATTTACAATACTTTTACCCTCAAGGACAATAGATGAATTATTCAAAAAGATTGAATTGGATTCAACTTTATTTATAGTAAAAGACTCGTGAATACACCTTCCTTTAATTGATGATTCAATTTCTTTTGAAAGTGATTCAATAAGATTATAAGTTTTTGGATCGGCACCTTCAATATATCCGAGATACCTTTCAACTTCTTTAATATTTACCATGGCAATAACTCCTATTATTTTTGTGTCAGTGTCGAGCGAATCGTTTGAATGTTTTCCATAATTTTTCTAGCATTTTCTGGACGGTTCATTGTATATATATGAATTCCATCAACACCTGATGATAAAAGATCGATAATCTGATCAATGGCATAAGCGATTCCCGCTTCTGCCAGAGCTTCGGGATTATGCTCATACTTATTGAGAATTCGCATAAATTTCGGAGGCAGATTTGCTTTTGTCATTTCTTGAACTCTTCTGATCTGATTTAAATTTACTACTGGAAATATACCTGCTATTACTGGAACTTTAATATCTAGCAATTCTAGATTTTCTTTAAATTGATAAAATAGTTCGTTATCAAAAAACAGCTGAGTGATTAAGAAATCGAGACCGTTATCAACTTTTGATTTCAGGTACTTTAATTCTTGTATTTTGTTATTTGCTTCTATATGACCTTCTGGGTATGCTGCTCCTCCAATGCTGAAATCACCGAATTTATGAATATCATTAATCAATTCATTTGCGTAGTTGTACTTCGGCTGCCAAGTTTTATCGTTTAGTAAATTTATTGGTATATCACCACGAAGAGCCAAAACGTTTTCAATGTTGTTTTCATGTAATGTTTGTAATGTTTTCATAATGGTTTTTTGACTTGACGATATACATGTTAAATGTGCTATCGATTCAATGTTATAATCATTTTTAATTTTAGATGCAATTTCTGCTGTATAATTTGCACTTGTTCCTCCGGCTCCATAGGTTACGCTGATAAAATCTGGATTCAAATCTTTCAGTGATTCAATCGTATCATAGATTGTTTCTATTGGAAAATTACTCTTTGGAGGAAAAACCTCAAAAGAAATTGTCGGCTTTTTTTCTTTAAACATATCGCGAATTTTCATTTTTTTCCTCCTATATATTTCAAATTAAAACGATGTTGCCCCAAACTCCTATTGAATCATCTAAAATGATTACAATACCTTCTATTTTTTTTGAATCTTTTGCTATGGCCAAGCCTCGTTCTATATCACTTGGCGTCCGAACTATATTGCAGATAGCTGTAGCTGCAGCGTCCGCATATAAAATATCTTTTGCTACGACTACTACTGCATCAGCTTTTCCAAAGCTTAGTGAGTGTCCTAACTTGCCAGATGATGTACAAACACCTATAGGTGTCATTTCGGGTGTTATTTTAATTGATATCTGATCGCTTAATTGTGAGTCTCCTGCATGTATAAGAATATGTCTTTCTTTTGATGTCTTGATAAATATATCCCCGCCGTTTTCAATTATTAAATCTGCATTGTCTTTTACGTAGTCCTTAGCGATATAATCGGAGATGGCGCCTGCTACAGCTGCCATAGGACCGACTCCGCATTGTTTTGATGCTGACTTCATATGCTGAATAATTTGTGGTTCGCTAGAAGTAGAATCAAGTGGCTCTAAACTTGTTAAAAAAAGTTTTTCATTGTTAATCTGATCTTTAATTGTTTTTCTGATGTCTATCAAACTATTTTCAAGTCCGGTGATTGAATTGCTATAGTTAATCAATAAATCAGATTCATCAATGACGATGCGTTCGGCATTTAATTCGCTATTACAATATGTACGGTATATTCTCTCTTGATACATTTTAAGCCTCCTTAATTGCCCTTGCCGGGCAAACGGGAATGCAGTGGTTACAACCAATGCATTTATCAGTATCAAAGCTTAGTGTCCAATCGGGTGCTCCTATACTAAGGGATTTAGAAAAACAAACTGATGTACAAAGACCACAATCGGTACATAAATTTTCATCTATTTTAATAGTTGACTTAATTGATTCACAGGTTATACCTAGTGATTTTATATATTCTATAGTTGATTGAATTTTACCTTGATCACCAGTGAATTCATAAAGGATATGACCGACATTATTGAAATCGATATCTGCTTTTAAAATATTGACTTTTAAATCAAATTCTTTAATTAAAAGATAGGTAAGTGGTGTATCAGTTAAACTGGCTGGAAAAGTTATTTTCAATTTAGTCTTCATTATTTGTCATCCTCCTCTTTCAATGGTTTAACTTTAGAATCTAGCTTAAAGTATTCAACAGGCTCGGATAGTAAAAATTCACCTGTTTGAATCTGGTTTTTTAGTTTGTCTGCAATTTCTCTAGCTTTTCTTAAACTACTTAGAGGTGCAGTTTTAATAATTTTACCGTCGATATCGATTTCACCGGAGCGAAGCTCTTTATATGTAGTGGTTTTTACAGTCGGTTTAGAGCGCTTCTTCACAGAATAATCGATAATATCTGTTTGAATTTGATCGTCTGAAATTGCACATTGCTTTAGAATCTCGTGGTCGACTATTGGAATGGGAATGCCTATCCCTACATTTAGACTAACTCCATAATTTTTAAAAACAACCGGTGTAATATATTCAGGGTTCATATCTTTTAAATTACCTATTACAGATAAAGTTGCTCCGGGACTTTTAGGGATACCGTTATCATAACGATCTACACTGGTGTTGAATTGAGTACCATTCCATGCAATATATCCCTGAGCACCTGCAAGGAAAATTCTCGTGCCGATTCCTATGGTTTTTAAATATGGGTCGTTTAGCAGCGGACTTAATTGACCAGTAGTCGAATAAGTAACATTTTGTCCATTAGGCAGCAAGGTTCCCATATATGTGAAAATCGGTTCGTTTGAAAGATTAATGGCACTTGAGTAGTTTTGATAACTATTTCTAGCATTAAATAAGAAAGCTTCGTTTAAATCCTCAAGTTTCACTTCTCTTTCTACTGAAGTTCTCGGGTAACAATCCGTACCTTTAGCTGTGCTCTTCAGTTTAATAGAATTACCCTTGATTAAATCGCAGATTACATGTGCGCCGCCGTATTCTCCATGGCTATTTGGATCTTCGTCAGCTACGCCGATAAAGGTATCCACTGCTGCTAGTCCTCCTGAAGCTGTTACGCCATTTAGAGTGATGTTCTCTAAACGTATAGGTGGATCTGCGTGACCGAAATTCAAAAAGGCGCCGGATGAGCACATAGGGCCAAAGGTTGCTGTGGTTACAACATCTACTTTACTAAAGGCATCTTCTATACCTTGATCATTAACAAGATCTATGACTTCTTCAGCTGTCATGACTACTGCAACTCCTTTTTTGATTTTTTCGTTGATTTCCTGAATTGTTCTTTGATTTGCCATATGCAATTCCTCCTTGTTTTTTTAAAAATACAAATAAAAAACTCTACCAAAAGGTAGAGTTAATAACATGATATATACTCATCTTTCGGTTTTCACCGCTGGAATTAGCACCACACCATTTAGGCAGGTTGCCGGATTTCATAGGGCCAGTCCCTCCATCACTCTTGATAAGATGTTGCTATTTAATTTTCAATTTAAAACTAATTATAACAGTATAAAATCAAATGTCAATGGAATGTTTGAATATTCTAATTATTTTAAAAATTTACGTATTTATTAATTTTTATAGTTGACATTTAAAATCTATGAGGTTATAATTCTAAACAATATACAAAAAAACAAAGAAAGTGTTACGAAGGTGAGAATAATGTTGAACGCAAATTTATTGAATACTTTAATTAAAACTTCAGATTATTTTTATTATTTTTATAACTTGGGCTTTTATTTTAGCGCAGGTTTCTTTGCATACTATAAATTCATACGAAAATGGTTTAAAAATTTGAAGACAACTTATATCACAGACATTGTGTGATAACATTTAACTATAATATTGTTAGTTAAGGAGTTTCTTTAAAAGGAACTCCTTTTTTTATTGCTTTAAGAAAGAGGTGGTTATACATATGATTGACTTTATGGAGTATTGGTATTGTTGTATAAATATAAAAATTGAAACTAATAGGAGGAAAATAAAATGATAATTGTACTTAATAGAACAACAACAGAAAAGGAAAAAATAAAACTGATAAATGAGGTTGAGGAAATGGGACTAGTAGTAAAGGATGCTGGCAGTCAAGAGCATATGGTGCTCGGCTTGATTGGAGATACAACTAAAGTAGATATTACTCAAATACAGGCACATAGAATTGTTGAAAAGGTTTTGAAGGTACAAGAACCATACAAATTGGCAAGTAGGGCATTTCATCCTGCTGATACGATTATCGATGTATGTGGACATAAAATCGGTGGTGATAATTTAACTATTATTGCAGGTCCTTGTTCGGTGGAGAGTAGAGATCAAATTATTACTATAGGAAAAGCAGTTAAAGAATCAGGTGCACATATACTTAGGGGAGGAGCTTTTAAACCGAGAACTTCTCCATATAGTTTCCAAGGTATGGGTGAAGAGGGTTTGAAACTATTGAAAGATACAAAGGAACTTACAGGACTTCCAATCATTACAGAGGCGATGTCTACTGATGATTTTGATTTGGTGGAAGAATATGCTGATATTATTCAAATCGGTGCTAGAAATATGCAAAATTATGATTTGCTGAAAAAAGCCGGAAAGGCGAATAAACCGATATGTTTAAAAAGAGGAATGTCAGCTACTATTGAAGAATTGCTGATGTCAGCTGAATATATTATGGCGGAAGGCAACCAAGAAGTTATCATATGTGAGAGAGGTATTAGAACATTTGAAACCTACACCCGAAACACCTTGGATTTATCAGCTATAACGGCGATTAAACAGCTTAGCCATTTGCCGATAATTATTGATCCGAGTCATGCCACGGGAAGATGGGAAATGATTGAACCGATGTCGAAAGCTGCAGTGGCGGGTGGAGCAGATGGTCTAATGATAGAAGTGCATAATGATCCTGAAAAGGCATTATCAGAT
>DAOUQP010000205.1 GCA_030625575.1 Eubacteriales bacterium
CATGTTCGGTGTAGAAATTCCAATCGCAGGTATTGCTGGCGATCAACAAGCTGCATTATTTGGACAAGCTTGTTTTGAAAAAGGTATGGCTAAGAATACCTATGGAACAGGATGCTTTATCTTAATGCAAACTGGCGAGAAGATGGTGGAATCCAACTACGGGTTATTGACAACTATTGCTTGGGGTATTGATGGTAAAATAAATTACGCACTGGAAGGTTCTGTATTTATGGGTGGAGCAACTATCCAATGGCTAAGAGATGAAATGCAATTAATTTCTGATGCCGCTGACAGTGAATACTTTGCAACTAAGGTTGAAGACACAAATGGAGTATATCTTGTACCTGCATTTGCTGGTTTAGGTGCTCCATATTGGGATATGTATGCTAGAGGTACAATTGTAGGATTAACTAGGGGCTCTAATAAAAACCACATCATTAGAGCTACACTTGAATCGATAGCATATCAATCAAAAGATGTTATTACAGCTATGGAAATGGATTCTGGTATAGAACTGACCACCTTAAAAGTTGATGGCGGAGCAACAGCTAACAACTTCTTAATGGAATTCCAATCTGATATCTTAGGAACTGAAGTTCAAAGACCACAAGTTACTGAGACAACAGCATTAGGAGCTGCCTATTTAGCTGGTTTAGCTGTAGGGTTCTGGAAATCTAAAAATGAAATCACTAAAAACTGGGCAGTAGATAGAACTTTTACGCCTAAGATGTCAGAAGAAGCAAGTAAATTTTTATATAAAGATTGGCTTCGAGCTGTTGAACGTGCAAAAGGATGGGAAGTATAAATACTGTACAAATATCAGAAGTAATATTGAACCATTAAAATAGTTTACATAAAAAAACACCAAGAATTCAATTTTTCGGTGTTTTTTTTGACGAATTTTATTAAATTATTTTATATTGAATTTTCTATACTTAGAAGCAACGGTCTTATGTGTAACTCCTAAAATTTTTCCAGCATTATTGAAACTATTATATTTTTCAATGGCAAGATTATAAATTTCTCGTTCATATTCTTCTATCATCGCTAGATTACCATCATCTTTGAAATTTATCAATTGACTAGTTGATTGATTCGTTTTTGTTTGTTTATCATATGAATGATAAATATTAGAAATCTTCTTTGGTAAATCTTGCACTTGTAATTCATCAGTATCGCAAAGAATTACAGAACGTTCTAGAACATTTTTGAGTTCCCTGACATTTCCTTTCCATAAATGATTTTTCAACACTTCTATAGTATCGGCATGCACTCCTATCTCAGGTAGTTGATATTTCTGAGTGATTTTACCAACAAAATATTCTACTAATAAATAGATGTCGTCTTTTCTTTCACGAAGTGGAATCAGTGCAACTTCTACAATATTTATACGATAAAACAAATCTTCACGAAATATTCCATCTTCAATCATCTGTTCTAAATCACGATGAGTTGCAGTAACAATTCTAACATCGACTTTTATTGTTTCATTCCCTCCAACGCGATTGAATTCACCTTCTTGCAATACTCTTAACAGTTTAACCTGAAGACTCATCGATAAATCTCCAATTTCATCAAGAAATATCGTGCCTCCACTCGCTAGTTCAAATTTTCCTAATTTACGCTTTTGCGCTCCCGTAAAAGCCCCAGCTTCATGCCCAAATAGTTCTGATTCAATCAAATTTTCCGGAATAGCCGCACAGTTTATAGCAACCCAAGGCATTTCATTGCGAAGAGAACTTCGATGAATTGATCTAGCAACTATCTCTTTTCCCGTTCCACTTTCTCCTCTTAGTAATATAGTCGCATCAGTTTTTGCTACTCTTTCACAAATTTTCAATTCGCGGATAAATCTATTATTCTCTCCGATTATATTTGG
>DAOUQP010000098.1 GCA_030625575.1 Eubacteriales bacterium
ATCTCATAGATATTCAAAAGAATTCTGTCATAATAGACCTAATAATGTTGATGATGCGATTGAAGATTTTCTATACAATAATTTCAAAAAAATAATGGATAGTGAAATAAAAAATGCTTTAGCAACAGGAATGTTTAAACAAATTAGTTACAAAATTATACTTAATGATGAAACATTTACTTGGATGCTTATTGATGGAAATGTTGTTTATAATGAGAAAAATGAGATTGTTAAAATAATTGGAGTAGTAGTAGATATTTCTGAATCGAAAAAAAAATGTGATGAAAGTTATGAACATAGTAGTTTTCTACAAACACTAATAGAGACTATAGAAGAACCTATATTTTATAAAGACAAAAATGGAATCTACCAATTTTGCAATCAAGCATATTGTGATGTATTGGATCTTGATAAAGATATGATTATTGGACACGATGTATTTGATGTAACTCCGCGTAATTTAGCTGAAATTTTTTACAAAGAAGACCAAAAATTGATAGCTGAAAAAGGAGAACAGACATTTGAAGTTGAAGTATTATTTACTGATGGTCAGTTGCATGATGTAGTCATTCATAAAAAACTTTTTCTTGATAAATCTGGTGAATTTAAAGGAATAATGGGTTCGTTGAAAGATATTTCAGATCAAAAATCAATTGCAAAACAGGCTGAAAAGCGTGAAATGATAAAAGATTTATTCTTATCTATTAGTCAAAATATTAGTAATGATTCAGAAAATGCGAGTGTTTTTAACATGCTTATTGAGGGTTTAATAAATATTTTTGACGATGCCAATTACGGTTCAGTACTAGAGAATATCGATGACGAAAGCTTTCGTTCAATTTCAAGCGTAGGTTATAAAAACAATTCCATTGAAAATTTTGAAATCAATATAGAAGATAGTATTATTTATCGTTTGGCTGATGGAAATCTTTCACAGTCGGAAATTCTAAGAAATATAAATAATGTTTCAGATATTGCATTTCCAGAATTTGCATTAACAGTGGATGGAAAAGAAGTAAATACGATTATGTATATACCTGTCAAATTCGGCATTGGGAAACAAGGAATAATTTGTTTGGATTCGAATAATGAAAATGGTTTTACAAATTTTGATTTATCGATTGCAGAATATGTAAAAATGCAGGTTCCTATATTGTATCAATTATATGAATTAAATAGAGAAAGACTAGAACTTTCCCGATATGATAGCTTGACAGGACTTGTAAATCGTAGATATTTTACCGTGCTATTGGATGATAGATTAGCACTCTCTAAGAGAAACAAGACTGTTTGTGTACTAGCGATGATGGATTTGGATGGATTGAAAAAAATCAATGACGAGTACGGTCATCATGCAGGGGATGAATACATTAAAGTATTTGGAAAAGAAATTACAAGTTGTTTTAGAACTACAGATATTTTCTCGCGTATTGGGGGAGATGAATTTTGTGGTATATTTTCAACGGGAAATCCACAAAAACTTATTAGAAAAATTGAAAAATTTCAAAAAACATTTGAAGCAATTCAGATTGAAGTTGACAACATAAAATTCTGCGGAAGCTTTAGTTTTGGCTTAGCTCAATTTCCAGATGATTCGAACAATATAGATGGATTGATGCGAATTGCTGATAAACTTATGTATGAGAATAAAAAGAGTAGGAAGCAGAATAGAATTTAATGAATCTCCCACCACTTAAATCTTTTAGATTTTGAAGTGGGGGTTTCTTGCGTATCGTATTTAAGTTTCCACCTAGTTTAGGCAACGCTTAACACAAGTGGCGTGAACACAACGCCTCTATTCCCTTTGCTAAAAGCATTGGGGACTACTTTTTTTATAATGTTGGCAGCTCCATTGACATCGGCATTAATCAAGGTTCCGTCTTTAGATTTATATAAGCCTCTTTTTATTCTCTTGCCGGAAAACTTATAATTTGTTTTTTCTTCTTTCCCAAAAATCGGCATGAAATCATCATCTAGAAAAGATGCTTTAGATGTATAACTTTCTTCAGTGATGATTACATTTATACCTTCAGCATTTGCTTTATAAGTCAACATTTTAATGAACAAAGCATATGGTATTTGAATGAAAGTTTGTTTAACATCTTTTCTTAAAACAACATTCTCCTTAAAACCTTCATTTTTACCGATTATGATAGTATCGATATTCAAACCAACAGCTTCTTTTACGATATTGTAAGATGCTTTATGCAAAAAATCTTTTACTTTATCCTTTCTTTTGATATCGAGCCTGGTTAATTGTTTTGATGTGAAATTTCCTTGATTTTCATTTTTTCCTTGTCTTAGAACACCATAGTAATGAGCTCTTGCTTTATTATAATATTGATTTATGCTTTTTATCATTTTGCCATTAACAATAATTGGTTTTTCACCAACATTATTTACAATAGTTGCAAAATTATTTACGCCTAAATCAATACCAAAAATCCTTTTAGGTTCATCCATTAACTGTTTTGCTGAAACTTCATGTTCAAAAATAATTTCTACAGTATAATAAGTCGGGCCAGGTACAATGCGAACTTCTTTTAGTCTTCCATCAATTTCACCTAATCTCCCAATGTCCAGTTTTTCTTTGGTTTTAGGAAATCTAAGATATTTATCTTCTTTGATTTTACAGGTTTGATTGGTGAAATAGATGATTTTGCGTCCGTTTTTCTTAGCATATCTTGGTGGTTTTGGTCTACCTTTGTATTTAGAAGGATTTTTCTTATAATCACTCAAACTCTTATAAAAACTTTTCCAGTCTTGAAATACAAGTTTCATTATGTGTTGATTGCTATGAGCTGGCATGTTTTTATAATCAATCTGATTGATCGATTTAAAATATCCATCTAAGATACTGTAATTGAGATATGGGTTATCTTTATCTAACTCTTCAAAGATAGTTGGATCAGAAATATATTTTCTTGTTTTTGATGGTTTTCTCAGTTCGCTTTGTTTTCTTTTATTTGCGTAATGTACTTTAATTTCGTTGATAAATGGAATAGCTCTATTGATGCCGTCAATTACTTCGCTTTCATTAGGATATCTATCCTCAGCATCTTTTTGTAGTCCAGAAAAAACTTGTTTTATATGATAATTTGTTGCATTGTATAAGTTCTTAGACAAAAGAGAAGCTTTATCACAATAAGGATAAAGTTTATGACCTTTTTTAATTCTAATACCTTGAGTTCTTAGTATTTTTTCTAGAGCCATACTTTCATCTCCTTATTGCGATTTCTATTCACTTGCTGTAATATTGCAATACATACAGTTTATATTATTAATGTTATTTACTGCTATTAATATTATACTACAAGAAATACAAGAACACAAGTTCGTCAGACGAATTCATCTCGCCACTTAAATATTACATATTTTGAAGTGTGGGTGTTCTTCTAGATTCTTAGATAAAAAAAGAAGAATCTTTTTAGATTCTTCAAATGAGATATATTAAATTAAAAGGGATTTAATCTAATAAGTGATTTCAACATCATACATTACTGATGTTTTTGCTAATTCATAAGCGATTCCGTATTTGTTATAAAGTGCATCTGTTGTTGAATCTATTGTAATCCAGCTATCGGATTCAGCTAGATAAACTTCATTCCATGCATGATATGTTGTACCAACGTGTCCAACTGCTACTTTTGTTGGGATATCTACACTGCGTAACATTGAAGCAAATAATGAAGAATAGTCGTAACAAATACCATTTTTGTTTTCCAATGTTAAATCTATTGATGGAATATAAGTACCTGTAACTGTTCTTGCTTTAATATAATCATAAGATATATTTGAAATAACGTAGTTGTGGATAGCCACAACTTTTTCCATGTTTGATTCTAATCCTTCTGTCAACTCACTTGCTATTTTAACTGCTTCACTTTCTAAGTTCCAGTTGATGTTTTGTACTGAGTTAAGATATATAACATTTTCATTTTCTAAATCAAGAGATATATTCTTTTCTTCAATTAGTCTAAAACGACCATTGATTTTCTCGTAAACTCTTACTTCATAAATTCCATTGCCAAACTGAAGTGGTAAATTTGATGTTTCATTCAATGTATAAACTGTCTTTTGATCTTCTTTATTAACTAAAACCCTGATTTCGTTTTCAGTATTTACATTAACAGTGAAATAACCGTCCTCAATTCCAGTTTGATCTAAAATATTTATATCTGCGAATGCCATAGAAGCCATTGTAATAATCATAATCATAACGATACTAAATAACATGCTTTTTCTTAACATTAAAATTCTCTCCCTTCGGTAACTGGCTGCCATCCCATTTATGGGTAAGGCCCTTTAGTTTTGCGCCCTCAGTTTTCACTGAGTTTGCCTTTATCGTTGGAAAGACCAACAATATTTAATACATCTCTTGAGTTTTTTAGTAAATAAAAAATCTCTCTAATTCGGAAACTGGCTACCAACCCGCTTAGGGGTAAGGTCCTAAAGTTTTGCGTCCCATATTTTCATATGGTTTGCCTTTATCGTTGGAAAGACCAACAATGTTTAATACATCTCTTAAGTTTTTTGGGAAATAAAAAATCTCTCTAATTCGGAAACTGGCTACCAACCCGCTTAAGGGTAAGGTCCTAAAGTTTTGCGTCCCATATTTTCATATGGTTTGCCTTTATCGTCGGAAAGACCAACGTTTCTATATTTATTTTTTTATATATCTAACAGTAGCATAAAAATTCAATTATGTCAAGTGACTCATTCGATTATGTTACCCCGAATTATTAGTCTATGAGTAGGTTTGCCCATAGGATCACATGTGATTAGAGTTATCCTTTTCTCTAACTTAGTGCCAAATAAAACGCCTACATCATTAGGAAGAACTAAAAAGATTTCGTTGACAGTGTAGTTAAAAGTTCCATTGTCAGTAACAACTTTAATTATGTCGCCAACTTTCATTTCACCAAGGCGATTGAAATTTCTTCCGTAAGTTAAATTTCTATGTCCGATTATTGCATAATTGCCGATTTCACCTGGAATGCCTGTGTTTTTAAAACTAGTGACTGTTAAAAGCATATTTTCAGCACTTGCTCCTCTAATAATAGGCAATTTTAAATCAATAGAATCAATAACTAAAATGCCTTCCATGTTTTCTTTAATATATTCAGCTTTTCTTTTTTCTTCTTCTTCTTTTGCAATACGCTCTTCTTCTTCATTGTTGGAAGGGTCTTGAATATCAGTTGTTGTATTTACACTTACAACATCAGAAAGAGAACTATCATTATTAAAACTAGAATCAACTTCAATAGTTATTTCAGTATTCGTCTCAATTGAATCTACAGTAAGTAGACTCTCTTCCCATGAAGAAATCATCTTTTCCTGTTTATATTGATAGTATTGTGTTTGAGCAGTCGGATAAAGTAAAACACCTATTCCAACTAGTATTAGTAACCAAGAAAAAAGTTTTTTCATAATGATTCACCTCGCTGTGGGAAAAATAAAAGCAGGGGCAAGCCCCTGCTTAATATTAATGATTATAGGACTTTCTTCTTATTAATATACCACTTGTGATTAAGAATAAACCAAATAACACTAATGGAATATTTGTTTCTTCACCAGAAGGAACAGTATTGTCTTTAAATCCAAAGTTGATATTTGCTATAGCCTCTGTATCATCAGCTAATGCCAATACAACGATTTTGTTGAATGGAGATCCGTCATATTCACTAACTTGATGGATATTTGCTGGAGTATCACCAATAGTAATTGTGTACTCACCAGCTTCAAGACCATTAAGCTCTGGATCAGTCAAGAAATCAAATACATACATTCCATCTGCATTTGTTGTCTTAACAAGAAGAGGTAATCCGTTTGACCAAATTGTTACTTCAACACTAGAGTAACCAACTTCGCCAGTGTCTACTGCATTATCTTCGTCAAGGTCATTGAATACATAACCAGAAAGAACTGTAGTGACACCTTTTGGAGCTTCTTCGTAGCCGAAGTTTCTCTCTGTAAATACATTTTCTTCACCTTCAACTACTGTAATGTCGATAACTTCATCTAATAAATCATCATATTCACTGACTTCAACGCCTGCATCATACATAACTTCCATATGATTGAATGGATCATTGATTACAACATATTCACCTGCATCTAAGAAAGCAGAGATTGCATACAATCCATCAGCGTTAGTCAATACAGTTTCAATGACTTCATCAGTTAAAGAATTTCTAAGTTGAACAGGTACATCTTTGAATCCAGCTTCACCTGCATCTACAGCATTATCTTCATCAATGTCATTAAATACATAACCTGATACGATAACTGGTGTAGATAGAGGAGCACCTTTGTATCCAAAGTTTACATTAGATTTTCTTGAATACACTGATATGTCAACTTCTTGATTCAAAGTATCATCATATTCACTAACTTCTTTATCGTCAATATCTCCATCTGGATCTACAACAACTGTGTAGCTGCCACGTAAGTTAGAGAATGAATATTTACCATTAGAACCAGTTACATCTGTTTTATAAGGTGTGCTTCCACCGCTGCGATATAATTCTACAGTAATTCCTTCATAACCTACATCATCACCGTTTACTGAATTATCACTGTTGTTGTCTACAAATACATAACCGCTAAGTGAGTATTTGCTTGGTGGTGGTGGAGGATCGTCAGATACTGTTACAACTGCATCGTCAGAAACTGGTCCAACTTGCATTTCAAAATCTTCAGCAGTAGCAACATTAATCAATGTGCCAACTTCTGTAGCTTCTTTAGTTCTTGTAAATACTTTATGCTCTCCAGGTTCTAAACTGAAGTAGTCACCATGATCGTCTAAATCGCCAAACATTGAGTCTGTAACTTCTACACAACATAGATATAAATCTCCTGTATTAGTAACTGTAACTGTATAAGTGATTGTATCTCCAACTTTAACAGTATAGTCATCAGCTATCTTATCAATGCTAAGTTCATATTCAGGTTCTTCTTCATCATAGTAACCGAAGTCCATATAATCTCCATCAAATTCATCATAGTACATTAAATCAAGCATAATGCTTTCATCAAGAGAAGCATCATATTCATAAACTTGTTCAACATTTGGTCCATCAACTGTGATGTAGATTATTGGTCCTACTAATTCCAATTGTTCAAACATATAGTAACCAGTATAAATCGTATCCGCAGTATAAGTAGTTTGTCCATCATGAAGAGTCAATGTAATGCCTTCGTAACGCTCTTCAGAAAAATGAACTATGCCATCTTCATCGGCATCTTCCCATACATAACCGTGGAAAGTGTAAGTTTCAGGTGGTTCACCATGATCTTTATATCCAAAGTTAATTAATGGCTCATCATATTCTGATCCAAAAACAACTTCTACAGTTTCATCAAGTGAGCTATCAAATTCTGAAATTTCATAATCTGCAGGAACAGTACTTTCAACTGTTACAACTACATCATGTGAAGTTCCAGGAATTTGATCAAAGTAGTAATATCCATTAGAATTTGTTGTTGTAGAGTGTAATGGATTTCCATCTAAATAGATATCTATACCAGCAAATCCAGTTTCTCCAGTATCTATAATATTATCCTCATCTTCATCGTAGAAGACATAACCATGAAGATACCATGGTTCAGGTGGCTCTTCAATTTCAAGATTACCGAAGTCAAAATAACCTTCAGGTATACCAGGAGCAAATTCTACACTATGGTAGATTGGGGTGACTGGGTAAGTCTGAATCCAACCCAATTGCTGCACTTCATAAACATTCCAATAACCATATGGAACATTGTTAATTTCATAGAAGCCGTTTGCATTTGTAACATCAAAAGGTTCACCAATATCATAATAGCCATTAGGAATGGTATCAACAAAGATTGTCCATCCTTCAAGACCAGGTTCGCCATCATCCCAAATACCG
>DAOUQP010000055.1 GCA_030625575.1 Eubacteriales bacterium
TTCAATAAAATCACCAGCATAAACTGGAGCTAAAAATTCTACTGAATCATAAGCTGCAAATAATCCCTCATCTCCATCTTGGCTAATTAATAGCTCTGTAGCTACATCACCAAAGAGATTTAACATTTTTGCTCCATCTACAAGATTTCCACCATAGTGCGCATCATGCATACTCATTCTCATCCTAATCATTACCTTACTCATCTTTTTACCCCCTAATAATAAACACTAAATCTATAATATCACTCAAATAATCGAAGTACAATTATCTTTTTGTCTTATCTTTAACTTTTTTTAATCTAAAAAAATCTTCTCTTTCTTTTTCCTCTAACACTTCTTCAATGTATTTTGTAAGTTCTCTATACTTCGGAATTTGAATTTTATCTAGTGCATTAGCTCTCTTTCCAGTTTTTTTAACTTCCATAGCCAACCTAAAAACAGAATTCTCAACTTCTGCAAGTTCATAAATCAGAAGCTGTAATTCATTCATTTTTGCGACCGCCATATCTAGAGCTGCATTTGTTCTAAAAAATCCATAACTCACACCCTTAGGCTTATCACTATATTTCAATACAGGAATTTCTACACCCATAATACTTCTAGAAAGAACCTCGATAGTTTCATCTTTTGGAATAGATATTGCGATTTCCTCTACAGTACTTGATCCTAATGTAATATTCGCATTAATCAAGACACTATATGTCTCCGAGAACATTTTATCAATATCTTCCTGTATTTTTTCTGCCCTGGAAACAAGATTCATCATCTCTCTAATGAGCACATTTCTCTTTTTATCTAATAATTGAAATCCTTTAATAGAAAATTCAAGCATATTTTTTGATTTAATTAAATTTGCCTTCGTTGGCACTAGTTGATTCATAAAATCATTCCTTAATAAACGTAGTCTCAATGACTAAATTGGTTGGCTCCGTTAGCCAAATCAAAGATTTCAAATTACGCAATCGTGATGACAGAATCACCGATATTACGCAGTCTCAATGACGAAATTGAGAATTTCTATTTGCAGTCTCAACAACGGAATCAGAGCATTCCTGTTTCGTTGTCTTTGACCTACAACGGAATCGGAGATTCCTGTTAGATCATAATCGGTGCGTTTAACCTACTAAGAAATCGGAGATTTCAGTTAGGTTATAATGTTAGGTCATAAACTGTTTGATAATATCGTCACGCAATCTATCTAATTCAATTTTAGGAAGTATTCTGAGAATTTCCCATGCTATTTCAAGACTTTCTTCAATACTTCTATTTTCTGTGAATTCTTGTTTTAAAAACTTTTGTTCAAATTGTCTTCCAAATTCCATATAAAGTTGATCAATTTCGCTTAAATCATCTTCACCAATAATTTGAGCTAAAGCACGAATATTTATCACCTTTGAATATGAACTAAATAATTGATTGGCCACATCTGGATGATCGCTTCTAGTATATCCTTCTCCTATACCATCTTTCATAAGCCTAGATAGTGAAGGTAGAATATTGACTGGAGGATATATATTACTCTTAGTTAAATCTCTTGATAAAACAATCTGTCCCTCAGTTATATATCCAGTTAAATCCGGTATGGGATGAGAAATGTCATCATTTGGCATAGTTAAAATCGGTAAAAACGTAATAGATCCAGCCTTATTTTTAAGCATTCCAGCTCTTTCATAAAGAGAAGCAAGATCAGAATAAAGATACCCTGGGTAACCTTTTCGACTTGGCACTTCTTCTCTAGCTGAAGATATCTCTCTCAAAGCCTCACAATAACTAGTTATATCAGTCATTACAACCAAAATGTGCATATCTTCTTCAAACGCTAAATATTCAGCTGCTGTCAAAGCACATCTCGGCGCACTAAATCTCTCAACTATAGGATCATCTGCATAATTCACAAACATAACTACATTATCTATCGCACCCGTTTCTTCAAAGTAATCCTTAAAATAAGCAGCGTCATCTTTTGTAACTCCAATAGCAGTAAAAACAACCGCAAATTTTTTCGTTGATGATTTTGATAACCTTGCCTGAGATACAATTTGTGCCGCCAACTCATTATGAGGCATTCCATTCCCTGAAAATATCGGTAGTTTTTGTCCTCTTATTAGAGTAGTTAATAAGTCAATCGAAGAAATTCCTGTCTGAATATAATCCTTTGGGTATTTCCTTGATACAGGATTGATCGGACGCCCATTAATACTATATTTCTTTCCAGAGTAGATTTCTCCACCTCCGTCAATAGGCTTTCCAACACCACTGTATATTCTCCCCAAAATATCTTTATTAATTCTAATTTCAAATGGGTTTCCTGTGAATTTCACCGATAAATTTTCTGTAGACATACCACTTGTTCCTTCAAAAACTTGTGCAACTACTAAATCTTTTTCGATTTTTATTATCTTTCCTAATCGTTTTTCTTTATTATTAAGATTAATTTCAATAATTTCTCCATATTTCGCTTCTTCAATCCCTTTTAAAAAGATTAAAGGTCCTTCGATTTTCTCAATATTTAAATACTCTTTGATCATACTTCCACCTGCTCATATTTTCTATAAAGTTCTTCATAAAACTCATCTATTTCGTTAGTGATGTTATTGATTAATCTCAGTTCATCATTAGGAACAGTGTATTTCACCTTCACTACTTTATCAAATAATTCAGCATTTTTAACTTTGGAAATAGGTATTCCTTTTTTAATTCCCTTATCCGCTTGATCATATAAATATTTTATCAAAGATAGCATTAAAAACTGTTTCATTATTGGAACGTATGTATCCTCTTTATGAAAAGCATTCTGTTGCAAGAACCCCACCTTGATAATCTTGGCTATTTCAAGAATAAGTCGTTGACTGTCCGGTAAAACATCCTCTCCTACAAGTTGAACAATATCCGCTAATTTAGCTTCTTCATGAAGAAGCTGCATCATGTCATTGCGTAAATCCATTACATGAAGGCTTACGTTTTCCTTATACCAATCCTCTAGAATTTTAACGTATCCACTATAACTATTTAACCAGTTAATCGAAGGATAATGCCTTGCATAAGCAAGTTTTTTATCAAGCGCTAAAAATGCATTTACAAATCTCTTGGTATTTTCAGTTACCGGTTCAGAAAAATCTCCCCCAGCAGGAGAAACAGCACCGATAATTGTAACACTTCCTTCAGAATCATTTAAATTTTTAACATATCCCGCTCTTTCATAAAACTCAGCTAATCTAGAAGGTAAATATGCAGGATATCCTTCTTCTGCAGGCATCTCTTCTAAACGTCCTGAAATTTCTCTTAATGCCTCTGCCCATCTAGACGTGGAATCTGCCATAATCGCCACATGATAACCCATGTCTCTATAATATTCTGCAAGTGTAACACCGGTATAAATACTGGCTTCCCTAGCAGCAACAGGCATATTTGAAGTATTGGCAATAAGTATTGTTCTTTCCATTAATGGTCTATTGCTCTTGGGATCTATCAACTTTGGAAACTCTTCCAAAACATCCGTCATTTCATTGCCGCGCTCACCACAGCCAATATATATGATAATATCTGCATCCGACCATTTCGCCAATTGATGTTGTGTCATGGTTTTACCCGTTCCAAAACCTCCCGGTATTGCTACCGTACCACCTTTGGCAATCGGAAAAAATATATCCAAAACTCTTTGACCTGTAATTAGTGGCTTGGATATTTTCATTCTCTCTTTAATCTTTCTAGGTACTCTAACAGGCCACTCGGTATACATTTTCAATTCAAACTCTCTACCTGTCTTATCTTCCAGTTTAACTACAGTTTTATCTAAATTGTATGAACCATCTTTTGTTCTTTTTACAACTTTTCCTTCTGCTCCCATAGGTACCATTAATCTATGTTCAATTAATTTCGTCTCTTGAACGACAGCATAAACATCTCCAGGTTTTAATATATCTCCAATTTCAATTGTTATCCTTATATCCCATTTTTTCTCGAAATCCAATGAAATCAATCCAACGCCTTCAGGTATAAAATTCTCTTCGATTTCCTCAATTTTCTTAAGAGGTCTTTGAATACCATCAAATATATTTCCAAGTAACCCCGGTCCTAATTTTAAAGACAAAGGTTTCCCTGTAGCAATAATTTCTCCACCTAAAGACAATCCTTCAGTTTCTTCATATACTTGAACAGTTCCTATACCATTTTCAATTGATATAACTTCTCCAATAAGTTTTTTCTCACCAACAAGCACCATTTCCCTCATTGTATAAGAAGCCATATTTTCGCCTTTAACTACTGGACCGTTGATATAAGAAATAATTCCAGATGCTCTATTCACTTTTATCACCCGCTTCTTCAAGTAATTCATATATCAAAGATCCTATATACACATTATTCTCTTCAATAATTGAATTTAAAGACAAATTAATCTTTATACCTTTTAAACGATGTATCATTGTAAATCCACCTAAAATATGCTCATCAAAAACAATTTTCAACGGATTGTCAATACCACTATTCTTTAAGATTTTTTCAATCATCAAAGAATCATTTTCTCTACATAAAATGATTAGTTCACCATCTAAAACCACAATATCTGATAGAATTTCATTGATTTTTTTACTAAGTAGGGGTTCATATTCTTCACTACTACAAAATAATTTAACCTTATCTACAAGTAATTCATTTAGTTTAATAAATAATTCTTCGCGTTTAATTAAAATATTTTTTCTTGCTTGTCCCTTCGACTTAGAAATGATTTTTTTTCTCTCTTCTATTGCTCTACTTTGCATATCTCTTACATATATTTGACTTTCATTTCCCAAATCTTGCATTTTTTCTTCTCTGACTATTAAATGTCTTTTATCTATTTCTTTCATCGTTGTATTGTATTCTTTTTTTATTTTCTCTAAAACTACTTTTGAGAATAGTTCCATTTTGTTATCAAGAGTTATCATTTAATCACCACCATTTACAACTTTATTCCTATAGATTCTCTAATATATCTGATAATATAGTCCTTTTCCTTAAATCCACTCGGTTCAGGAATTCGTATAATTAAATTATCTTTGTTCTTTAATTTGATTTCCATAATTTCTTCTTCTGCAAGAATAAATATATCTTCAGAAATTATAATCAATCCATAGGTCGAATCTTTAATTAATCTATGGATTTCACTTATCAACTCATCTTTAGAACCTATTTCTTTTCCGGCAATTCCAGCCAACCTTAAACTAATCAACGTTTCATATTTTTTACAAAGACAAAATGATTTCACTTTTTATAACCTTCCTAATATCAGAATTGAAATAATAAGTCCATAGATTGCAATTCCTTCTGCCAAGCCTACAAAAATTAAAGTTTTTCCTAGAATTTTTTGATCTTCCGATACCGCACCCAACGCAGAAGACCCTACAGCTCCAACAGCATATCCCGCACCTATTGTTGCCATACCAGTAGAAAGAGCTGCAGCTATAAAACCAAGGCCTGAAGCTGAACTTCCTTCATCAAGCGCATAAGAAACATTCGGAACTAAAAAAATAATCGCACCTATCAACAAAGGCAAATAAGCGATGACGTTGATTTTTAATATTCCTTTTAGTTTGCTTTTATTTACAATAGCTTCTTTTTTCATTAAATATATTCCTGTTATAATCGTTCCTATTACAACTATTAAACTTAATACTAAAATAAATTTCATTTTAATTTCCTCCTAGAATTTGATCTGGTTCAAAGAGAATTCCTTCCCCTTCATAATATTTGCTGAACATCTCATAATATACAAGCCTAAGTCCTTGAATAAAGACAATTAGTCCTTCTAAAACAATAACTATCACATTACCAATAATAAACATCGATATATCTCCTGCAACATTTCCTATGATATGCGCCATAGTGTGAAAAGCTATAAATAATCCCACATGATTAAGAGCAAATGCACCTACTCTAATAAAAGAGATGCTATTGCTGAGTATACTCAAAAAAGTTTCAAAGATATCAAATCCACTTTCGACATAATACTCACCTTTACCTGAGTGATAAAGTGGTCTTTTACCAAGAATTAAATTCGCTAGTGGTTCCCTGACAATAATCAAAGCAATAGATACAATTGCGAAAGTTATCAGTAACCATCTCGGCAACAATACTATGTCCATTAAAATTTCTATCGCTATCAATATTAATGATGAAAAAAGAACTAATCCAGCAACGCCATTTCTACCAAATATTCCTTCCTTAACATCATTTCTATTTAACTTGTTAATTATACTAAATACTAAACTTATAGTTAACAAGACAATACCAATAAAGATAGATGTCGTTAATACTGCATTGATATTTTCAATCGGTCTTATATAGTTGAACCAAGGAATAAATTTTGAAATTACATGTTCGTATCCAAAAAAAGAATCATATACAATCCCAAATAACATGGATGCTATTCCGAGTCTAGTTAATATTCCACCATAATTCTTATTCTTTGTTCTTCCAACAAGGATGCCTGCTAAAAATATTATTAATCCTTGTCCTAAATCTCCAAACATTGCTCCAAATAAAAGCATATAACTAATTGCAAAGAAAATTGTCGGATCGATTTCATTATATGAAGGAATACCATACATTTTAACAAGTTCTTCAAATGGGCTAAAAATTATATTGTTTTTCAATTTTGTAGGTATGGTAATTGCTTTGTTTAATGATTTTATATCTCTAAATGTCAGTATTGTAGAATCTCCATACTGCTCAAAATAATTACTAATGCTTTCTTTTTTATCCTCAGGAATCCAAGCTGACATATAAATAAAATTCTTAGTAGTTGCAATTTTCTCCATAACGATTTCAACTTTTTCTTCCATCTTTATTCTTGAACAAGACTTAATAATTTCATCCTGATAATTTTTTAAATAATCATTGGAAATTGAAGTAAGATCCTTAAGTCTACTTTTTAAGCTCTGTCTATCGTGATTCATTTTATTTATCATCGCATCTGGATAATCAAAATACTCTTGGTCAGGATAAACTTCAGAAAAATTGACACTTCTAAGAATGCGATTAGTTTCTACTTCCAGCTCTTTTGGTGATATCACCATAAATGCTTCCTTGTTATCTTCCTCCCCAATATGTATTACAATTGCCGAAATATTCTCATAATTTCTAGCAACTTTTTGCTTGTTCTCCTTAGTTAAATAACCCCATTTAACCACGAAATTCTCTAAATTTGAAATTTGTCTAAAATTAATATCAATTCCTTTTAAATACGACGCACTAGAAAATTGATCCAATTTCTCTAATTTTGTTTTAACTTCGTCAATTTCATCAGCTAACTCTTTAAAATGTTCATATATTTTATCAATTCTTTCTTTTACATCATCAAAAGAATAATCACCAACTATCATGCTCTTATCTATCTCAGGTTTGTAATTAATCCTATTTAAGATATATTCCAATTTCCCTTTTGTGTCTCTAAGATAATCATTTTTTTTACAATGTTTAATTTCTACCATATCAATAATTTCATCAGCATTTTCTTCCATCATCGATAAAGTAAAATCACTACCATCGATATCTTCAAAAGCATCTTTTAATTCAACATAACCCATCACTATTAAATCTCTTAGTATTTGGTTAATATCTTTCTTTTGACTGACTAAGTTAAACAACGTCATTTTCTGTACTGCCAAATTGCCACCCCCTTACTTTAGAACTCTTACTAAATACTCATCACTATTGTCAAATCCATATTTTATACACTCTAAAATACTAAATAAATCTCTTACTTCATATTCTAATTTATGCATATAATTAAGAGACACAATTATTGTGTTGTTTCCTTTTTTTAGTAAATCTTCTAATAAAAAAAACAAAAATCTCTCCATATTTCGCTCCATGAATATTTCTTCTTCTAAAAACAACACCTTATATTCAGTATTTAAAACGGATTCCTTCAACTCTTCAATCGATTCTAAATAACAAAATTCTTTAAGTTTCTTGTAATCGTATTTCAGTCCACTTTCTAAAGTGTAGTTCAATATTTCTTCAGAACTCAAATCGTAAAATTTCTTAGCTCGATAAATCCACTGAATATTAAGAAGGTCTGAATTTTTACCTAGAAGTTCATTCATCAATTCTTTATCTTTACCTTTAAATGTGCTGACTATTTCTTTTATTTTTTTAAAATAAATTCGATCTAAACTCATTTCCATATAAAACTGCATTTTTACAGATTCTTCATTTAAATATATCATTAACAATTTATAATATATTGTTCCTTTTAAAGCATCTATAAGTTCTTGAATATTTCTAGATTTAATCATTTGATTATAGTCTATACTCGTAAATAATTCTGAAGTAATTAAATGATCTCCCAAGTGACGCACATCTTCATTTCTATTCATCGCTCTGATAAAAAGTTTTATATTTTCAACCTCATATCTCATAAAAAGCACTTTGAAAAGAATTCGATAATTATCGTGATAATAATGATAGAACTTCTCATAATTTTTGAGTAAATACTTTTTCATACCAATCTCAATATCTTCACGATGTTTAATTTCATTAGGGTTTAAAAATACATTTTTATAGTTCGTATTTTTAGTTAAATACTCAATAAATTCATAAATATTTTTTGTCTCCATCAATTTTTTATAATCTGAATCTTTTAATAATCTTCCCATAAGAACATGTGCCTTTGACGAAGCCGCTCCATGAACCGTTATATTGTTCATAATTATTCACCCAATTTAACTTCAAATAGTTTAAAAAATATCTTTTGTAATAATTCATCCTTTTTTTCACTTAATAATTTCTCAAGATCATTGCTTTTTTCAATTGATTCTTCAATAATTTTCATTTTTTCAACATTAGCTTCATCAATAATTCTTTTATAGTCTTCCCTAGCTTTTACACGAACTTCTTCCATATAATTTGTTTCCATTTCCCGAAGCTCTTTTTTAAATAACCTTTCCTTCTCCTTAGAATCAATTTCAATTCTTTGTTTTAAATTTTCAGTCTGTTCATCCAAAGCAACTATTCTTCTCAAAGTTTCTTCCGTGAGTTTTTTATCCATGCTATCACTCCCACTATACTAATTAGCTATTTAATTACAAATTCCTTTTTAATATTTATTTATTTTTAATATTTCTTTTGCTTCAACATTAAAATCATAGAAAATATCATTCGCCGGCTGTGATATATAATCAACAGAGTTCTTGCGTCAAAATGAACTTTGAAGTAAGAGGCACGGTTTTGACAACGAAACTCTTAGTCATCGGACAAATTCAAATTGTAGCTTTTACTTTTTATTGTTTCAGTTGTAATAATCTCTGCCTCTTCAATATTTTGCACATTACCATTTTTGCCTAAATAGCCCTCTTTGTTGTATACATTCCCACTAATCACCTTATAAGCAATTATATATTCCTTATATGGCTCAATTTTAAATGTATAATATTGAGTATCTTTAAAAACATAATCTTTTCTATTAATGATAATATTTAGATTTTCATTGTTTTTTTCAACAAGATACATCCTAACATTAGTAATACTCTCATCTGACAAACACTCATTTATTAATCCTTGTATTTTTCTTGTTTTATATTTTAATACAGGTATTCTATATGTTTTGTCTTCAAAAGCCACCAAATTAATTTTCTGAGATAAGTAACCACTAGGAAATATTCCGATTATTTTATTCTCCCAATCTTTAATTGATACCGAAATTTTTCCTTCTTCGCTTATAATCGTTTCCCGATTTAACAAAAACATAACATTGTTAACTATATTTTCTTCAAAATAATCATATATTTCAATACTCACATTATGTTTTTCTAGTTCAAGCCTATCATAATTTTCTAAAAATATCTGATGAAAATCTATATTATAATGTTCCGATGATTCTTCGCCTATCATTACTTCCATTATATATCTATTGGCACAATATTCTTTTAGGATCTCGTTAAGTTCATCAAAATCATATTGCTGAATAAAATCATAATTATCCTTAGGTAAATCTACAACTAAATAACTAGAAAATTCACTTTTCTTATTAGTAAAAGAAAATGAAATATTTTTCATGTTTTCTTTTACTAATAATTTATACCGAATATATATATTATTATCAATAATTGAATACATCATTTCTAAACTAGATTTATCATTATTATCGTCACTTATAGAAGATAAAGGATACCACTGTATATTTTTAAAATCACCGTGATAATTAAACATACTCAATTTCAGCGGCATCATATGAGTAAACTCGGCATTCCCAAAGGATTGCTGATATTTTGCATTATCAATCAATTGAGAATATTCACCTTCGTTATATATATTTCCCATTCCGAACACACATAAAATAATTGCAATTGATATTACAATCACAAAAGAAGCTTTTTCAATCAAACGATTGTTTCGCCCTTTTTTTTCTAAAATTTCAATGATTTTATCTACGCTTTGATATCTTCTACCAGGAGAAAATTCTGTCATTTTACGAAGCACTTTTACTACATTTGAAGAGATTTTAATTTTTGAAAAATCAATCGTTTGATTGTGAAACTCCAATATCTCTCCAGAAAGCATATAGTGGAAACACATTCCTGAGTTATAAATATCTGTTTTAGTATCTGCTTGTCCGAATCCATACTGTTCTGGTGCCATAAATCCAACAGTTCCCTTTAAAACAGTATCAAATGATTTTCCAGGTCTATAATCAATAATAGTTTCAATATCTATCAGGAATACTTCTTCATCGTTTATAATGATGTTTTTTGGCTGTAAATCTCTAAAAATTAGTGGATACGGTTTAATATGATGCAAACATTTCAAAAGATACAATAGTTTTTTCACTATTATTGTTGCTTCTTTTTCATTTAACATACCTTTTTCATTCACGTAGTCAAAAAGTGTGCTTCCAGGGAAGTAATTAGATAATAAATATATTTTATTATCAGCAATTTTATAATAGACGATTTTTTCAATGTTAGGATTTTGAATTTTTGATAAGAGCATAATCCTCTTGATCTCAATTTCCGATTCTTCAATAATTCTAAGTTTTAATTTTACTCCATCATAATCAACTAGATAGACATCTTTTTCGCTATCAGATAATCGATATATAACTTTTATATCTTTATCAAAGATTTGCTCGATATTCTCAATATTATTTTTTATATTTTCAAACTCTCTACCTAATTTCATAATTAATCTCCTAATGTTAATATTTCTATTATATATGAAATAATTTCCTTTGTTAATATGTTATACTACATACGATGGAGGAATTTTTGATGAGTAATACTTTAAATACAAAAGAGTTAGATCAAATCTTAAAAAACGCATCCAATATAGACAATTATTTAGAAGAATTCAAGCCGGTTTTTAAATCTATGGAATTTAAAGATTACATGGATTCGCTTCTTAATAAATATAATGTTTCTGGCGCAGAAATTGTTAAAAGAACTCAAATTGATAGGACCTATATTTATCAAATTATTTCTGGCACAAGAAAAGCCAATAGAGACAAACTTATTCAGATTGGTATTGCGATTAAAGCGGATTTAGAGGAGATTCAAAGGCTACTCAAAGTTTCAGGTTATTCATCTCTATATACTAAACGAAAAAGAGATGCGATAATAAAATTTGGAATACAAAAAAAACTTGATTTGTTTGATATAAATAATTTACTTTATGAATATTATGAAAAACCGTTATTTGAGAAGGATTAATTAGATATCCTTCTTTTTTTATTCAAAAAAATCAGAACACCCGTGATTTTTAATCATGGGATGAATAACTCTCATTGTATTAACAGTAATATATGATATAATTATTCGAAGAACATCAGTTCGCCGAGGAGAAGATAATTCATGATTAAACACAAAGCATATAAAATACGATTATATCCTAATAAAGAGCAGGAGATTTTAATAAATAAAACTTTTGGTTGTACTAGATTTGTGTATAATTATTTTTTAGATCAATGGAACACTACTTATACCTCTACAGGCAAGGGGCTTACATATAACAAATGCTCTGCTATGTTGCCTGCTCTTAAAAAAGAAGCAGCTACTATTTGGCTAAAAGAGGTGGATGCCATTGCTCTCCAGTCATCTGTTAAAGACTTAGGTGATTCTTTTCGTCGTTTTTTTAAAAAACAAAACGACAGACCTAACTTTAAATCAAAGAGTCATGATAAAAAATCTTATACAACTAAATTTACTCAAAATAATATAGAGTTATTAAATAAAAAGATTAAACTTCCTAAACTGGGACTAGTTAATTTTAGAAAAAATAAAAAACTTAATGTTGGTGGAAAAATCATAAAAGTTACAGTTAGTAAAACTTCAGCTAATAAATATTTTGCATCAATTGTAGTTGAGACAGAAACTAAACGTTTAAAAAATACTAATTCAACTGTTGGCATAGATCTTGGTATTACTGATTTTGCCATATTATCAACTGGTGAAAAATATGATAATAACAAATTCACATCAAAACAAGAAAAGCGTTTAAAAAAAGAACAACGTAAACTATCTAAAAAAAGTGAAATTGCAAAATCAAAACATATTAAATTATCCGATTCTAAGAATTATCAAAAGCAAAAGATAGTAGTTGCTAAACTGCATGAAAAAGTAGCCAATCAAAGATACGATTATTTACATAAATTAAGTACAACAATTATCAAAAATCACGATATTATTGTACTTGAGGATCTTAATGTAAAAGGTATGATGAAGAATCATAAACTGTCTAAATCTATATCTGATGTAAGTTGGTCTTCTTTTGTGAGGATGTTAGAGTACAAAGCAGACTGGTATGGAAGAGTTATCATTAAAATAGATAGGTGGTATCCATCAAGTCAACTTTGTTCATCGTGTGACCATCATGACGGCAAGAAACCGCTTAATATAAGAAAGTGGACTTGTTCAAATTGTGGAACGATACATGATAGAGATATTAATGCAGCACTAAACATAAAAAAAGAAGGACTTAGACTACTAAACCAAAGTTTAGCAGTTTAAATCCATAAGTTTTAGAACCGTAGGAATCTACGGGGATAGCCTGCGTTATATAAAAGAAACCGCTGATTATAACAATATTTACCTATAATCAAGTATGCTTTGTTTGCAGGAATCTCTTCACTTTAGTGATGAGTAGTTCAAATAAAAAGAGAGAGTATCAAACTAAAACTCTCTCTCTTTCTACTATTTTCTATTTTCACTTGCCGCTTTAATAAATTCTCTAAACAGCGGCTGTGCTTTTGTAGGTCTTGATTTAAATTCAGGATGAAATTGACTGGCGATGAACCAAGGATGATCTTTAAGCTCGATAATTTCAACTAATCTCTCATCAGGAGATAAACCACTTATAATAAATCCTTTTTCTGCAAGGACTTCTCTATATTGATTATTAAATTCATATCTATGTCTATGTCTCTCATAAATAAGATCACTGCCATATGCTTCATATGCTTTAGTATTAGACATTACCTTACATGGATAAACTCCAAGTCTCATTGTTCCGCCCATCATTTCAATCTCTTTTTGTTCAGGCATCAAATCTATTACAGGATAGCTTGTATCAGGGTC
>DAOUQP010000206.1 GCA_030625575.1 Eubacteriales bacterium
ATCAAGGTTTTGTCTTTTGTATCCTCCAAATATATTATTAAATCTTCCACTTCCTGTGGATTTTTGTTCCTTCTGTTGATTGGGCTGAAGCCTGCCCACTTCAATACAGGCGTTAAAAAGGGAAAACTCTTCCATAATTCAGCCATAGCCACGAATCTTACGGGACGATCAATTGCAAAAAGTGACCATAGAATCGGCACATCCCAATTGCTGACATGATTTGGACATATTATCCAAGATTCATCCTGATAGTTTGCCTTGTTGTACTCATGAACACGGAATAATATTTTTGTCATTATCGTTCTGAACAACCTGATTAATAAGTAATCTACCTTATTTATTTTTTCGATGGAATCCACCTCATTTTTCTAAAATTAGCGATATATATCCTATACATGAAAAATTTTATTTTTAGTGTTAGTTCAACAAATCTTACTTTTCTTTACAGTATAGTGCCGCTACCGTCTCTACATGTGTTGAGTGCGAGTCACAGAAACATTGTCTTTTTTGTCACTTCATTTAACTTTTTCTATATCTTTGCTTACTACTGTTGATTTATAAGGAATGGTCATTTCAATCAGACTGAGTTCCAGTGCAGTTGACATTCTCACCATAGCTAAAGAAAGTGGCCTTACGGCTTTATCTAGTAATAGACATATCTATTAATCCATCAGCAGAAAATCTTTTATATTCATATGGATAATTCCAGATCTTCCAAATGAAAACTCATCCATGCTTAATACATATTTGGGATAATTATCCTTTATATTTTCTAGAACACCAAACTCTCTTTCTACTACTTCTTCACTAGCCAGTAAATATGTTACTTGAATATATATCTTTTCATCGCTTCTCTATCATATAATTTACTAATAGATACTTAATAACCTCTTCTCAATAATTCTATATAAACAATATTTTCTAGAACTTGATTAATATTCTGATTGTTTTTTCCATATGTATTTCTCTTTTAATCACTTGATCTCCCACTCAACAAATATCTTAAATAAATTTTATCGCACCCTTAACTGAAAAACAACAAAATATACGCATTGTTTCAGTTATATCTTAAACAGTATCTTTTCTTGACAACTACTACAAGGATAAGCATATTTTTATGAGCAGAAAGGCAAAATATTCATTTGAAACGAAATACACTATAGTTATGAAATGCATCAACTTAAAATCGCAGATGAATCCTCAATATTTTATTTCCACTCTCTATTATTGGGATTCCATGTTTTTTGGAAATTGTCATCCGTTAAAATCATATGATAAGCGGGCTCAATAAAGACTTTCAACACATTAATAATCTCAGGAAATTCAAGTTCTACATTACTTGAAATTCACTTTCTAAAAGCATGACATCAATCAAACTGCTTCCCTTCGTTAACTGCAATCATTTTCAATTTAGCTTTTATACTATCTGGTTTTATCATAACAATGCCTCCACATCAAAACATCGACATTATTTTTTTTATCTATGTTTCGATACATCTGTTATACGTTATTATCTAAAAAACTACAAACGCTATTCTATTTACAGCTAATGAAAACTACCTAATTTAACCAATTATCTATTACACTTTTATCACATGAATCTCCCATCACTTAAATCTTTTAGATTTTGAAGTGGGGGTTTCTTGTGTATCGTATTTAAGTTTCCACCTAGTTTAGGCAACGCTTAACACAAGTGGCGTGAACACAACGCCTCTATTCCCTTTGCTAAAAGCATTGGGGACTACTTTTTTTATAATGTTGGCAGCTCCATTGACATCAGCATTAATCAGAGTTCCGTCTTTAGATTTATATAAGCCTCTTTTTATTCTCTTACCGGAAAACTTATAATTTGTTTTTTCTTCTTTCCCAAAGACCGGC
>DAOUQP010000113.1 GCA_030625575.1 Eubacteriales bacterium
GTTAGTCCTCACGAGAAAATTAGATGAAGGTATAGTTTTGAGTGATAATATCACTATCAAGATACTTGCCATTGAAGATGGCAAAGTGAAAATTGGGATAGATGCTCCTAAGCACATTGAGATTCATAGGGAAGAAGTATATGAGCAGATTAAAAAAGAGAACATCAATGCAATAAATATCAACATTGATGAGTTGAAATTATTGTAAATAAATCAGTTTAGAGATGAAATTCTCTGAACTGTTTTTTTATTAATTAGTAATGTATAATTAATTGTGATTTATTAGATTGATTAGGAGATGCTAGTATGAAATATGAAACTACGTGTCAGGCACTCGAGATGGTTTAAACCCATGTTTTATAATTTTATTATCGTGCTACGGGAGTGTAGGTTAAAGTAGCATAAAAAATCTTTGCCCTAACTACTCTAATAGTTTCTTCCTTACACGAAACTACGTGTCAGGCACTGAAACAGGCACTGAAACAAAAAAGATATTTTTTTCTTTTAAATTAAGCATACTTATTATAGAATCATTATGAGACATTTAGCACAGCTCCTTTTCTGTTGGTTTAGTCGTTAACAGTTTACAAGAGCTATTGTTGTTTGTCTCATTTCTTTATACTAAAAAAGGTGCTAGTGATTACTCACCAACACCAAATATTATAGATCTTTCTAATAGAAATGTATTAATATGCTGTATAAAAATTAGTTTATTTCTTCATTTAATTTGACAAGAATCAACATTCCTTTTGTATGAATATGTGCTGCAGTACAAAGCATTTTGGGTCGCCGTATATAGTAATACAATTTACTTTTGGATACACTCATAATAACAGAATAGTTGTAACTTAATGAATTAAAATGAGGAGGAGTAAGATGAAAGTAAGGAAAGTTGCTGTATTAGGTGGAGGTAATGGTGGCATTACTGCCGCGGCAGATTTGAAGACAAAGGGTTTGGAAACTTCGTTATATGAATTACCAAAATATTTCTCTAATCTAAATGTAATAAAAGAAAAAGGCGGAGTTATGCTGCAGGATGATAAAGATGAAAGGTTTGTGGAAATCGCAACTGTAACAGACAATGTTGAAGAAGCAATTAAAGACGCCCAGGTAGTAATGTTGGTAATTCCCGGATTTGCAATTGAGGCATTTGCAGAAGTGCTTGCACCGGTAGTTAGCGAAGAACAAGTGATTTTCTTGAATGGCGCTGCAGCTATGGGATGTGTAAGATTTGTTAATAAAGCCCGTGAAATGGGAATTGATAAAAACTTTAAAATTTGTGAAGCCAATTCATTGACTTATGGTACAAGAGCATTTGCAGAAGAAGCGAAAGTGGAATTGTCATTACGAGTGAAAAAATTATTTGTAGCTGCATATCCGAAGGATAATACAGAAGAACTATTGGATGCTTGTTCTCAATTATATGATGGATTGGTTGCAGCAAAAAACATATGGCATGTTACATTGGAAAACGGCAACCCAGTAGTGCACCCTGGTCCATGTCTGATGAATTCTGGAAGAATTGACTTTTCAGACGGGGATTTTTGGTTATATAAAGAAGGAATTACAGAACATACTACAAATATATTGCGTAGTATTGAAAGCGAGCAGTTTGCGATCGGCAAGGCATTTGGATTTGAAATTGAGGATGCTGTTCAATCTAGAGCAAGAAGAGGTTACTTTAGAAATGAAATGGATGACTTACAATATCAGTTTAATACAAGTGAAGTATTTACTCAGATAAAAGGACCATTAAGTTGTAATTCAAGATATTTTACGGAAGATATTTCTACAGGTCTTGTATTGTGGTCAGATCTAGGTACTGCGGCAGGAGTGCCAACTCCAAATATTGATTCAGTAATTACTTTGGGTGGAACTTTGCTTCAAAGAGATTTTCGTGAAGAAGGTTTGACATTGGAAAAGTTAGGATTTGAAGGAGTAGCTTTAGAAGATTTGATTGCAAGAGTATAAGCAAAAAGACACAAGCTATAAGAGTATTGGGTGTCAATTAAAATAGTATTATTGCTTATGTCAGAAGATTTTAACAGGAATTAATTATAATTAAGTTTTAGAGAGGAGGATTTATGAAAAAAAAACCATCATTAGGGCTAGCGTTATCATGTATATTATTTATGTTTGCGGCAATAGGGATAGGTAAAGGAATTTTTAATATAGGTATTAAACAGCTACTTATTATCAGTTCTATATATGCTGGTATTGTGGGCAAAATACTAGGCTATACGTATTTAGAGATGGAAGAAGGTATTTCTGAAAAGTTAAAACAAAGCATGCCTACAATGTTTATAATTTTTTCAGTTGGTATTGTGGTCGGCACATGGATGTTTTCAGGTACAGTTCCAATGATGATATATTACGGCTTAAAGCTTATTAATCCGTCATTGTTTTTGGTAACAGCATTTTTAATTGTGGCCATTGTTTCTACAGCCACAGGTACTGCCTGGGGATCGACAGCAACTGCAGGGGTTGCATTGATGGGTGTTGCAAGTCAAATGGGGATACCTTTAGGTATGGCTGCAGGAGCAATAATATCAGGTGGTGTATTTGGAGATAAGTTATCGCCGCTATCTGACACAACCAATTTGGCTCCATTGGTCAGCGGCGCAGAATTGTTTGAGCATATAAGACATATGTTTTATACTACTATTCCAGCAGCTGTTATAGGCTTAACAGTGTACTTTATAGTTGGAAGAAATTTTATTGGAAGTCAAGTGGTTAATAGTGAAAACATCAGATTACTAATGGAGAATTTGGATTCAATATATAACTGGAATGTATTATTATTGTTGCCGGTAGTAATTATATTGGTTGGTTCAATTATGAAAAAGCCAACTGTGCCATTAATGTTGTTGTCTTCAATTGTAGCGATAATTCTAGGTACGACTGTTCATGGATTATATTTCAATGATGGAATTGCAGCAGTGGTATCAGGATTCAATGTCAATATGGTGACAGTAAAGGGCGTTGATCCAACTTCACTTATTGAACCGGTAATGAAGCTAGCAAATCGTGGTGGTATTATGTCTATGGTGAATATAGTGGTTACTATTTTTTGTGGATACTCGTTTGCAGGCATAATTGAAAAAATTGGATGTCTTGACGTAATTATGAGTTCATTAAGCAGTAAGATAAGAAAAACATGGCACCTTATCGGGATTACAATAGTTGGAAGTCTGGTAATGGTTTTTACTGCAGGTGTAGCTTCAGTAGCTTTTATCATTATTGGAAGTTTGTTGAAGGATACATACAAAGAAATGGGACTTCAGGCAAAGAACCTTTCCAGAACATTAGAAGATTCTGCAACGATGTGGTTGCCGTTTGTTCCATGGGGAGCTTCAGGAATATTTTATTATCAAGTACTGGGAGTTGGAATAGCTGATTATGGAATATGGGCGATTTCGTGTTATCTTGGAATATTTGTAGCAATGTTTTGTGCATTTACAGGGTTTGGAATTGCTAAAATTGATGATGTAAGCAAAGAGAGAGAAGTAGAGATAGCAGCTTAAATGAAGAGAAAAGAGGAATTTAAAATTGGATTTATTTTTTAAATTGATAGAGAGAGCAATTGGTGCAATATCGGATGTGATTTGGCCGCTTTTTCTGCCTTTTATGTTATTGCTCGGTTTGTATTTAACAATAAAATTTATAGTTAAAATACAGCCTGAAACAAGTGAAAATGGAAGGTTTAAGGCAGCATGTAAGTATGCTGGTGGGGGGCATATTAATTATGAAAAATATGTTTGTACAAAATAAAGGATTTGTTTATGTGATTTTGTCGGCGGTATTGTTTGGTTGCATGCCATTGTTTGCAAAAAACATTTACGCCAATGGAGGCAACGCAGTTCTCCTTACATTAATGCGCAGTATGATTTCATTACCAGTACTTTTTCTGTTAATGTGGTATAAAGAGGGCAATTGTTTAATATCTCCTAAAAAACTTAAACAGATTGTAATACTATCACTAGGATTTGCCAGCACTCCGATATTGCTGCTCACATCTTATCATTTTATTTCATCAGGAATGGCAACGACTATTCATTTTGTTTACCCTGTATTCGTTTTGATTGGATGTTTTATATTTTTTAAGGATGCACCAAATCGAGTTAAAACTTTCTGTATTGTTTTATGTACCTTGGGAATTTTTCTTTTCTATACGCCAGGACAAACAGGCAATGCGACTGGAATTCTATTAGCGTTCGCATCTGGGATTACTTATGCTTTTTATATCATCTACCTTGAAAAGAGCGGTCTGTCAAGTATAAAGCCATTTACATTGGGGTTCTATCTGGCGTTTGTCTCTTCAATTGAATTGGTTATATATGCTGTATTGACAAACTCACTTAATCATTCTTTGACCGTTCGGGGATGGGTTCTAAGCATCTTGTTTTCATTGTTGTTTACTGTAGGAGCAAGCATCTTGTTTCAAATTGGAGTCAAAGAAGTCGGATCTCAACGTGCATCTATTCTTAGTACCTTTGAGCCGATTACCAGCATCATTATCGGAGTATTCATATTTTCAGAATCTTTTGGAGTTAAAACTGTTTTAGGGGTTGTGATGATTTTGATTGCGGTTGTATTGTTAACAATCTTTGACAGAAAACAGTTCACATCTAAATTAGAGATTAATAAAGCAGTGGGAGAGTCTTTTCCAAGACAATCGGAGGTTACTTACAATAAAGGCTATCCTAGAATATCCGTGTGTGATATAAAAGAGAGAAATGCTGAAGGTGTGTTTGATAAAACATCTTAAGATGTTATTTGAATAATTCATTTTGCTGACTAGGATTAGTTAATCTTAGTCAGCTTTTTTTGTGAACCCTGAATGAGGGTGATCTATAGGGAAAAAGATTACACTCTTACACTGGGAGGCTGATGGATAGGTTATTAACAGATGAAAATTTAAATAACAACCTATGCAGTGATATATAATTGAACTATCAGAAGTTATAGTACTTGGAATGGTAAAGAATTCCGCGGGTTTGTATATTCTAATTCAATTCAATTTAAGACATTTATATGATAAAGTAATGGTAGTGTAAAGTTACCTATTAAAAAAGTTGACACTACCAAAGTAATTAAGGAGATTGATAAATGGGAGTTAAAGTATTTGAATTATTGGACGTTGCAAAAAAACATGGAATTTCTCTAATAGCAGGTAAAAAGGGATTGAGTAAGAAAGTCAAATGGTTTAGGGTAATGGAAAACAAGGAAATAATGGACTATATGGAAGAAAATCTATTGCTGTTCATAACAGGATTGGCAATAAATGATGATAATGAGTTGATAGATTTAATCAAAATACAGAATGAAAAGAATTCCAGTGCAACAGTAGTACATGTAGGAAGAAACATTAAACAAATACCAGAGGATTTGATAGAATATTGCAACGAGAATGAATATCCACTATTCAGGGTTCCATGGGAAAATAGTCTCCCCAAAATGATGCATGATTTCAGTTTGTTATTTATTGAATCGGAACGCATGGAAAAAGAATTGGAAAATGCATTGAAGAATGCTATTTCTTTTCCAGATAAAACAGACAATTACATTCCGATTTTTCAACAGTATAGTTTTCGTGAAGACGATACGTATTGTATGGCTTTATTAGAAATTAGCAACATTGATAATCAACTAGAGGCGGAGTATAAAAGTATTATTAAAGAGATAGAGAGTATATTGATGTTTTCCGGCGACCGTTCATTTGTGATTGATGGTAAAGGAAGTTTGATGATATTGTTTTCAGATTACTTTATGAATGAAATCAATGAGATTTTATCTAAAATTAAAAATTTACTGCTTAATAGGGGATATGATTTTTATATAGGAATAGGGAAAAATATGAATGGGATTTCAAAAATCTCTGAAAGTTACTTGCAAACAATTGCGTGTATAAAGATTAGCAAGCAGAAAGAAGAAAGAAATATAATGATTCATTTTGAAGATATTGGTGTTTATAAGGTGTTGTCTTCAGTTGGTGATAAGAGAGTTTTAAGGGAATATTACAAAAATACTATTGGTATTTTGGATGAATATGATAAAAAAAACAAAACGAATTATAAGGAAGTATTGAGATTATATATTGTTAATAATAGAAGCTTGCAAAGTGTTTCAAAAATATTATTTATGCATAGAAATACTGTAAATTATCAAATAATGAAAATCGAAAAAATACTGGATTGTGACTTATCAGAGATGGAGAAACGTTTCAATTTGTACTTGGCATATTGCATCGAGAGTTTTATATAAAGTTA
>DAOUQP010000025.1 GCA_030625575.1 Eubacteriales bacterium
AAACTTTATAATATGGAAACTTCAGATAATGAAGAAGTTATGAATGAGATTTACTGGGCTGACGGTGTTTTATTCGGTTCACCAACCATGGTCAGTGATATACTTCCACCGATTATGAAACTATTGACTTCTATGAATCCAGTTGTCCATAGTGGTAAACTCGTTTCTGCTTTTGGTTCATACGGTTGGTCTGGTGAAGCTGTTCCTAATATAATCGGAAGGTTGAAACAACTTCGCCTGAAGATATTTGAAGATGGTTTGAAAATCAACTTCAAACCTAGCGATGAGGAAATCAAGGAAATCATTGAATTCGGGAAGCGTTATGGAGAAAAACTACTTTAAACTTGATTTTTATTTAAACAGCAAAGGAATGATTTCTATATTGAATAGGAGTCATTCCTTTTATCTTTGATGATGTTTTTTCACAATTATAACAATCCATATATTCACGCATCGTTCATCAAAGCATAATTATAGATTTTTAAATCACTTCTTTTATTCAACGTGTTATTTTAACTTGAAAGTAATCTAAAAATTTAGGGACTTTTAAACAGTAAGTCTACATTTAGAATATGTGTGCTGGAATTGACGCTTACCCATAATTCAATCGATAATCAAAACCTCCAATACTTTTGACGCCGTCTCTTGCCCACACAATGGTATATTGTTATTGAAAAATCAAAACAATCCATCGTAATTACAATTTTATCAAGATAGCTTGTTTACACTTATCTGGAAAAGGTCTAAAATATCCCACCATATTTTCCCGTAACAACCTCGGTATTTCCTATTCCAGTTTCAAATTCATCAAATAAAACAAACCTTTGAAAACACCTTAAATTCGCCATTTTCAAAGGTTCTATTCTTGTTTTTTCTCCAACAATACTACCGTTTCTACATGTATCGAGTAACGGTGACTACTATATTTCCTAAACTAAATCTTAAACTTGTAAGTGATTTCGATTGTTTCATTTTCATGTACCACTATCTTAGAAACAAAACGATTTAAGACTTCTCTATCGATCACATCAAAATTTGCATAAGTAGCAAGTTGTGATTTCAGATGTTCAAACGACTTTTTCATAGAAATCGAATCAGTAGATTCCAAATGACTTGCCATCTGTTTTTCAAGTTCAATCATTTGATTGTCTAACACTTCAGAAGTACCAATGTTTCTTGCAAATCTCGATACTTCTTTAGCAAGAATTATATCAAACTTCTTTTCCTTTGCATCACGGATCATTCGTTCAAAACCCGGTCGATTGCCTTTAGTAACCGTTAAGCTATCTGAATACACCTTGAATAATGTAAATCCGTTATCAATAATATATTTAATGAATAACTCTTCTTGGGCAACTAATGACGATGCTTGTACTTCTAGTTCTATACTTACTCTTACATAAATGGCTGCTTTCATAATACCACCTCATTTCGAGGTGTGATATGTGTTGTATCTTCATTATACTGCTTAACTGTGTCTCCTTCAATTATGAAAGAATTGATTTCACTTTCAATAACCGATAATAAATAACCTTCATACAATTCATCAAATCCAATTGTTTGGTCAAATAATACTCTTATTATTTTCATAAGACCACGCTCCCTTCAGAATTGTTAGTTGTAAAGGTATTATATTCATTTACGAAGTAGAGTCAATTAATGACTCAAACTAATTTGAAATTATCTTAGATAATGGTAAACCACAACATCTAAACGGTTATGACCAAGATCTTTGGTTAATATTCTCAAAATTTTACTGTCATAGCCTCTATAGTCATTTGCATCAGAACCTTTCTCTTGAACCAATTCTTTATAGCGGTTGCGTGCATATTCCCCCCTGAAAGCATGGTTATCAATTTTCTTGGTGTATCTATCAAATGAAGGTTTATCAGTTGTTTTACCAATTAACATCTCTTTAACGCTTTCACGATAATCCTTCAAAATGGTAGCATCTCTTTATTTACCACCCTTTTCAATTAAATGGACTTTAACAGGTAATCCATCTTTCCAAGTAAAACGTTCAGATGTAACTTCAAGTACACTTTTTCTTCTGCATCCACATGCTTTTGCAAGTGTAATCTGATTATTATAATTCTTTGGATTGTATTTCTTATCATGTGCTTTGGGTTCTCTACTTCTTTTTACATCTTTGTAAGAGCGTTTGTTAATTCCCGCTTCCTTTTTAGTTACATGAAGATTATAAAGTTTGTTAAGTGCTGCCATGTCTTTACTGATGGTATAGGCACTTTTTCCATCATTTTGTCTATGCTGCAAATATTCAACAACATGTTCTTTCTCAATTTGAGAGATATCTTTAACATCTTTGTATTCACTTCGAATATATCTGATAAACTCAATGCTTGTTTGTTTATAAGCATCATAAGTTAGATGGCTATGAATACCAATAGTTCTATTGGATTCGTTCTTACCCATCATTTCTTTATATTCTTTTTTTGCTTGGTGCCTACTTTCATAAATACATTTCATTTCTTCCATTCTGCAATGCATTTGATAATCCATTTTTGACATTCTAGCCATAAAAATCACCCCTTTAAATAGTTTTAGGTATTCTAAAAAATCTAAAGAGGTGGTTTCAAGTAAATATTTATATAAATTTATTGGATAACAAAATTTTATAATATCGTGTTGTTGCATATTGCTTTAAAAATAATTTTTTGCATGACAAAAACACTTCAAGTTAAGTAAATTTGCTTTTTTTTATGACTAAGCTTAAAGTCAAAACCATTGATAATATGCCATTTTTAGGTTGCTCTCGAAATTCCTCCTTATTATTTTTCTGCAAAGGTTTATATTCCCTACTTATAGTAAGCAACATAACCCTTTGCTTCCCATGCATTCAAATTGGTCAAATCACACATTGTACAATCTGTTTGAATGCTCTCAAATCCTTCATTTCGCTAATTAATACTTATGATGTACTTAATTCTAATATATCATTCACGTCAGAATCAACTAAAAAAAAACGATAACCTTTATCGTTTTTTCAAATTCTGTATCATTCCAAATCAAATATACAATCTCTGATTTATTATTCTATACTAGAATTATAAACCTACAATTCTATTCCAATCAGCTATATACATGTAAACTCTCTGAAATTCACTAGGCAATAACATGCGATTATGAGCTATGAAATTTCTTACTTTTTCTAATTCATCCATCCTCTGTTTAATCCAATGTTGAGATGGTAAAACGGTTTCAAAATATTCCCATTTTACAACGATAATTTGAGCTAGCATACCAAAATCAACAAATCCTAATCCATTAGCCTTTTCTCCTTCAAGCCAAGAATCCTTCATTGCTGTTTCTTTTCTTGATTCTGCATGATTCCTAATTTTATTTGGTACTTTCTCCCACCAGTCTTGTCCTTCATTTTCTTCTAATGTTTCTCTGATCAGCTGCCTTACTTCATTTTCAAAACAAAATAGAACTGCATACAATCTTGACATTTCTAACGCGTTAGATCTCAATGATATATTAAATGAACTTAAAGCCTCCAATAAGAGGTTTTCTTCTGTAATACTTGTATCAGCACCAATCTGTATACCAGCTGATTTAAAAACAGTAGACTCGGCCTCGAACATTAATCCTCTAAATAGAAAATCCCTAACATTTTTTTTGTTATCAATCAATTAAATGCTCCTTTATCGACTTGAATATCGCATTATACACTTCTACATCTTTGGTAGCTGGTAAATGAATCTGAATATTATAATTTAAACTCGGATAATTATTTCTCTTAATTAAATCATTCTCACTTTTTACTATTTCCTTTGGAATTTCTTTATGAATTTCTTTATGAATTTCTTTTGCAGGTTCTGGTTTAATCATTTTTTTTGGTTCAGTATGTAATCTTTGTAAACTTCCTTCTAAATCTGCAATTGCTAAAAGTGAGTAAAATGTTTTCATCATTTTTTTTGAATTTGCATCACTAGCATTAAAAGTACTTTTAAACTTACCTTGTATCAAAGGTTCATCTTCAACTTGTGGAGAGGTTCTTAAAATAAATATATCTGAATAAGCCTCCTTCAAAGCTGTACCCATTATTTTTCTTGAAAGTGCATCATTTCTATATTCGTGATACCTTGGAGTTGGAACACCTTCACTAGATAAAAATCCCAATGACTTCAAAAGAGGAATAAATGCTCTAAAATTTGTTGAGGAATAACCCATATCTTTTAAATGCTGTTGAGTAAATTTATCAGGCGCTTGTCCCAATTTAATTGTATCGAAAAAGTTCTCTACCTGCCCATAAATATTTAATGCAACGTTAGCTAAAGCCATATGCTCCCCCTTTTTATAATTAAATGCAATCAAATGAATAATATCTATAAATATATGTTATCATCAATAATTTCCAAATACAACCGATATGATATAAAACAAAAGATCCAACAAGATTTATTCATCTCATTGAATCTAAGTAATTTAAATGTGTACAACACTATACCACACCTATTGTTTGTGATAGCAGTGACCGTTAGTCTACATGTGTAGAGTGGGAGTCGCAGAAGACCTACCAACTCAATCCTTTTGAAACCCAATGACCTTCAAATCCATCATTAGCAACCATACGATCTATTAACTCACCTAGAAACGTCTTAAGTAATTCCACTACATCATTAAATTCTATATCAATAGAATACTTCTTTTGAAACAACTTCCATCGAGCAAGAATAATATCATTACTTTTTAGATTTTCAATTCTATCAAAACTATCTGTTTCAAGAACTGTGCCTCTATTTTGAAGTGTGTTATAGATAGCCTCGTATAAAGTTTTACCTTCAAAGTCAAAAACTGAAGCTAAGTAAAAGATGTCATAGAAGTCCTTCATTCTACTTGTTAGTTCAAACCTTTGCAAAATTGCATCAAATTTCTCTGCGATAGTACTTTCTAAAGAATATGTGGTTACACTCACTTCTTCAAAATCATCTAATTGCGTCTTAATTTTACAAACTTCTGATTTAGGTACAATAACATCACCTACACCAAAGTCAATATGTATTGGCGTCTTTGTATTACTAACTTTTCCTGTAAGTTTTACAGAAATACCACTGTACTTCTTTTCTAGTGCGATTTTTTCACTCCCCAAAATGTCAAAAGTAATAAAATCATTTCCAGTATCAGCTTCTAGTATTTCCTTTATAACTTCTAGAACATTCTCTGATGTGTTGTTAATATTTCTAAGAAGAAAATCCATATCAATAGTTGCTCTACTTTCAAAATCTGTCAACATATATATGAATAAACCACCCTTTAGAACAAGATTATCTTTATAAGTTGTTTTAGAAATTCTACGCAATATTTCTTCCTGACAAAGCAACTGTAAAAGTAATTGCATCGAATTACCAGTTGTTTTACTTTTACTTTTAAGTCTTGCTAGAACAGATTCCGCTTTATCCATTACAACCACGTCCCAATCTTATCATATACTTTTTTTATAACACCTCTGATTGCTGCATATTCCATCAGTTTTGATACATTTTTTTTAGGATCCTTAATATAATTCATTAATGCTTTATTGAATATTTCAATATCCATTTTTGACTCATATTTCAAACAATCACAAATCAATCTATCACGACTGTATATTTTTATTTCCACATCCTCGATTACAGCATATTCAACACCTAATTCAAGTAACTCATGTTCAATAAAATATGCTTTTATATATGGATAATCTATTCTAACTCTTGATTTTGAAATATCTTTGTCTACCGCAATATGCCACTCCATAGGACTTCTATTACTATATTCATAGTAAAACAATGCTGAATCAAAGCACAATACTCCATCTGGTAACATCAATGATATTAATTTAATATCACTTATTTCATCATCGCAAAGCTTATAATAGCCTCTTGATATTCTTTCTAATACACTTGCATCTGCTAATTTCTTTACTTCATATTTTGAAACTCCACTACTATAAAGTTCGGATGTTTTCATTATTCCAGAGCTTTTACGAAACAGTTTTTTAACCTCTTTTGAGTCCATAATAACACCTCGTCGCCATCTTGCCGCTCGCACCATACTATAGCGGCATCTTGGATAAATTGTAACATATTAAACCATTCCTGTCCATCTTGCCGCTCACACTGTTCTAAAGAGGCATCTTGGAAAAGATTCTTTGATATATAAAAACTCTCACGTACTTCATTTAATACATAGGAATTTTTAAAGCATTATTTTGTTCATTCCATTCTCTACCATTTAACTTGCAGATACCTTGTATCACACGTATATTCTACGTTTCAGCAAACAACATGTCTCCATATGTATAGACACACACCTAACTACCCATAAACATTACTCCAAAATTGTTAACCATAATTCTTCTGACTCAATAACAAATTCTGAAACTAATCTAATAAGTGGATCATAATTCATTGTTGTATGTGCCAAATCAAGTACATCATAATATTCAGCACGTCGTTCATTTTTGATAATTATCGGTGTATAACCATACTTCATCAATTCAAAGTTTAATAGCAACCGAGCGGTTCTTCCATTTCCATCTACAAAGGGGTGTATCTTAACAAACTCTCCATGTAATAACGTCGCCTTAATTACCGGGTGATACTCATTCCACTCTTTTTGATACTCTTTCATTAATTTCTGCATAAGATAATCTAGTTCATAGTGCTTTGGAGGTATATGCTTTGCACCACTTATCATTACATTTTCACTTCTATATCTCCCAGCATTATCATTATCAATTTCTTTTAGAATCAATGTATGAATATTTTTCAGATTCCATTCAGTCAATTGTTCTTCATCACCGATTAAATCTTCAATAAAAAGGATTGCTTCTTTATGATTAATCGTTTCGAGATGTTCAATAATACTCTTTCCACCTACTGTAATACCTTCTAATACTACTTTAGTTTCAGACATAGTTAATGTATTGCCTTCAATTGCATTACTATTATATGTCCATTCTACTATCAATTTATCATGAAGAGATTTAGCTACACTTATTGGTAAAGGTCTATAACTGTCTATCTTCATCTTCAACTCATCAATCTTACGGAAATCATAATTAAGGCCAATGTACTTAATATTTTGTATTTCTCTACCGTCAATGGGTTTAACTGCATTTTCAGGTATTGACCAACTACGGCCTATTTTAGTTGCTCCCTCTATTCTTCCTTCGCTACATAAAACTCTAACTCGTCTATCAGTAATTCCCCATTTTTTACTTACTTCATTAACACTCAAATATGGCATAATTATCACCTCATATATATATTATACCGTTATCGGAACAATATCAACCACCCGTTGTCGGAATAATAGGTGCGATTTTTTATATATCGAAAATTCAAATGCATTTTGATCAATTACTGTATCTATTTCTTTAATGCAAATAGCAAACTATGTAAACAGATGCGGAAACATCTAACGCCCCCTCTATCTTTATCAATTATGAAAAGCACTTCAAAAGAAGTGCAATAATTGTTAATTTTATTATTTTTTTATGAGTAGTGAACAACACTCCACATGTGGAGTGTTTGGTTTTTGGCTTAAAAGACAGCCCTAGTGCATTTAATATTTCAGAATATTGTAACAGGATACCATTGAAGTAACCAATTCAAGCAATCTGACTATTGCTTTTTAAGTTGAGTTATTACATCAGTAGTATCATCAATATATTTTTTATCTTCAATAGTTAAATTAGTTTTATTAAGTATCTTTTTTATATCATATAAGTAATCTTCAAAATAATTGAGGGCTTCAAAAGTATCTAGATAAGCTTTATCCTTTATTTCATAGTTAGAACCTCTTCTTGAGCTTTCATAAATAATATTAACGAGGTTTTGTATTTTTGCATTACGTTCAGTATTTTGTGCCCAATCGTCCATCATTATTAGATTGTTAACTTCTAAACTTAACTCACAGTTTGTTTCTAAAATAATTTCAAAATCTTTTTGAATAATACTGCTTTTATAATTACTTTCACGAACCAAAAAAAATGATAAAAGAACAACCAAAACTATCAACATAATATATTTTTTATTCATAAATTCCTCCAAATGATGTATTGATTTCTAATACTTAACCTAGTTTGATATTATGATTTTAAGAAAAGTATCACACTATATATAATTTTATATTTTATCCATATTTTTTGAATTTATTTAATATTATACCATATAAAGGTATTTTAAAAAAACACCAATCCTATCGCAACGCATTTATTGCGTCATATATTTTGGGTGCAGTCCACTTGAGGTCATTTTGTTATTTCCTTCAAACTCTTTTTAAACTCTTCAAAATCACCATCATATCGAATGATTGCAATGTTTAATTCTTTTGCCCTTACAAAGAAACTCTCGTTGATTAATTTCGAAGTAGTTGCCAAAGCTTTTATAACGTTATCATCACCTAGCTGACTACTATTGACTATGATTTCATTTAAATATTCCTTGTTGACTTTTTTGGTGTCTTTACAAGAAATAACTACCAACTTACCGTTTTTAGTTGCAAGTACATCGATTTCATTTTCAAAATTCTTAACTTCATTATCCCAAGTAAAAAGAACCGAAGCATCGATATCATCGAGTTTTAAATCTTCAACAGCTTTATAAGTAATAAGTTCCAGCCAACTGCCACTGAGTTTAAAAAAGGATTTCAAATTCGCATCTGTAAATCGATAGATTGTTCTATCCATATTGTCTGCAATTACCCGAAAGTAGTCTTTCTCTACAAAATGATCAACGTACTCCTGAAAATATTTTATTAACCTTCTATCTACCGCTTTGAATTTTACAGTGAAAACAAGTGGTCTTGTTTCATTTTCCACTACAACATTCGGATCTACAAATGCCCTGGAAAATCTTCTCCACCTCTCGAAATCATCTAAAATCATATTTAATGATCCATCATCGATCAACCTATCAAAAACATCATTATTATCTAATTCAACATCCCCACCTGCAAGTTCAATATAATCACTTACTTCCAACATTTCATTTTTCTTCTTAACACTCTCAATTTTACTATTTTTGTATTTAATGAGATTCATTGAATCGGAATCATAAAAAACTATTTCAGTCACATCTCTATCAATACCGCTGATAATTGCAAGCGATTCGGCAATCTTCAAATCATTGAATTGAAAATATTTTGGTTTTAATTTTTTTATCTTCGTTAACAAATCCTCCAGTGATGAATACTTTATAGATGTTATATTAATTGAGTTGCCATATTTCTCTTTAATTTTCTCTAAATATCTATTTAATTGTTTTCTTTCATTAGAGCTATGAAATACTACTAATGAATTTCTTTGATATTCATCGATACCAAGTAGATTATCGATATTGTTTTTGCTGATAATTTGCACAAACACTTAATCACCGCCCTATTGAATAACTTATCTACAACCAAAAAAAATGGATAGACAACGTCTATCCAAATTATATCATAATGAATCTTTATTTTTTTTGTTATCTCATTCTTTTCAGCATTTCAGTTGCTGCCATATGCACTAAATATTTATTTGGAGATGCAGTACCCATTGGATGAGATGCATAGTTTAGTACAAATAAATCTTGTGCTGTCGCATCTTGTTGCAGCGCATAACCTAGGAAATTAATCGCTTCAGCAACTTGACTTGCTCCTCTTATTTGACAACCCAACAACTTGCCGTTCTCTTTTGCAAACATAAAACTACCTATCATTTCACTAGCATCCGGCAATGCTTCTGGATGTCTGTCTATTGTGCTAAGTTCAACAACTTCATGCTCGATATTTTCTCTAACTAATTGTTCATGAGTCATACCTGTTGCTCCAAAGTACACACCATCTATTGAAGTAGAGAATAAACTTGTAACACCTTTAGGATCAGTTACCATTGTTTTACTGAAAATATTAGCAGCCGCAACTCTTCCTTCACGAGCAGCAATTGAAGCCAATTTAATTCCACTTGGCTTTCCTGTAATCAAATCTACTTTAGATGCACAATCGCCCATAGCCAACACGTCAGGATTTGAAGTTTGTTGATAAGCATCAACAATTATTCCACTTCTTCCGTCACCATTCAAGCCCATTTTCAATCCTAAATCAACATTTGGCTTAACGCCTATTGATAATAGTACAAAATCAGCATCTAACTCAGTTCCATCTGCTAAAACAACTTTTTCAACTTTATCATTTCCTTTAAACTCTGTTACACCAACTTCAGTCAGAACGTTTATTCCTTTTTTTCTTAATATCTCTTCTGTTTCTTCACAATATTTAACATCAAATGCTGCTGATAAAACATTTCTAGCTAATTCAACAATTGTAATATTTTTTTCGCCTAATTTTGTGATTTCATCAGCAATTTCAACACCGATAAATCCACCGCCTACAACAACAATGTTCTTAGCCGCCATGATCTTATCTTTCTGTGATTTAACAACATCTAAATCCTTGACAATCACTTCAATATTTTTTAAATCCTTACCTGGAAAAGGTGGAACAAACGGCATAGCGCCTGTTGCCATCACAAGTTTGTCATATGCAATATCATTACCTTTAGCAAGTTTGACAAGTTTACCTTCAACATCTACATCAACAACTTCGTCGATAATTAAATCAACGCCTTTATTGATCAATCCTTGGTCAGATGAAATATTATCATATGGATTTTCCAATGTACCAAAAGCATATGGGATACCACATGGTACTGGTGATTTTTCACAATTTCTAATAAATGTGAATTTTGTATCTTTATGAAGCGCCAATCCAGCTGATAAAAACCCTTTTGCAGCTACACCGCCACCAACAACAACTACAGATTTCATAATTTCTCTCCTTTTTACTTTCGTAATTTTCACTATCACTTAGTATAAGTCGACTTTTAATAATCGTCAATGATATCCGTTCTCATGTAAGTGGTTATTGTTATGCATTTCTCTATAGATAACAATTATCAATAGAGAATAAAAATACAACACCCTTTGTTGGGTGTCCTATTCCTTTAATTATTTATTCCATGCATAAAAAGATACTGAAAACAAAGAAAGAATTGAAATTAATCAATTCTTTCTTTGTTTTCTACATTATTATTGTTATTATCCGATGACTAAGAATTCTTATCTTCTTCTTTAAAGAAGGAAGCCAAGCAATTCATTTATCCTAAGAAGATTTTCAAATCATTCTCAACATCAGTTATTCCTGCAATACCAAAGTTCTCAACAAGTACATTAGTTACATTTGGTGATAAAAATGCTGGAAGAGTTGGTCCAAGGTGAATATTTTTAACACCTAAATATAGTAATGCTAACAATACGATAACTGCCTTTTGCTCATACCAAGCAATATTGTATGAAATAGGAAGTTCATTGATATCATTAAGTTCAAATACTTCTTTTAATTTCAATGCAATTACCACTAATGAATAAGAGTCATTACACTGACCGGCATCAAGCACTCTTGGAATACCGCCGATATCACCTAAGTTAAGTTTATTATATCTGTATTTAGCACAACCAGCAGTTAGTATCACTGTATCCTTTGGTATAGCTTCGGCAAATTCTGAATAGTAGTTTCTTGATTTCATTCTTCCATCACAACCAGCCATTACAAAGAACTGTTTAATAGCACCCGACTTCACTGCATCAACAATTTTATCAGCTAAAGCAATAACTTGATTATGTGCAAATCCACCTACAATTGTACCTTTTTCAATTTCTACTGGTGACTGGCAAGTCTTTGCAAGTTCGATGATTTCGCTGAAGTCTTTTACTCCATTTTCATCAGGATTAATATGAGTAACTCCAGGATACCCAGTAGCGCCAGTTGTAAATATCCTGTCTTTATAAGTGTCTTTAACAGGAACAATACAGTTGGTAGTCATTAAAATCGGTCCGTTGAATGAAGCAAATTCTTTATCTTGTTTCCACCACGCATTACCGTAGTTTCCTACAAAATGTTCATATTTTTTAAATTTAGGATAATAGTTAGCTGGTAACATTTCACTGTGAGTATATATATCTATACCTGAATCTTTCGTTTGCTCAAGCAATTGTTCCATATCTTTTAAGTCGTGACCGCTAATTAAAATTCCCGGGCGATCTTTTACTCCGATATTTACTTCAGTAATTTCAGGATTTCCGTAAGTAGATGTATTGGCTTTATCTAATAACGCCATCGCGTTTACACCGTATTTTCCAGTTTCTAATGTTAAAGCAACCAGTTCATCTACTGTTTTTTCTTCTAACAATTCAGCCATTGTGCTTTGCATAAACAGTTCCAATTCTTCATCCGTATAATCTAAATTATCTGCATGCTCAGCATAAGCAGCCATTCCTTTTAATCCATAAGTGATCAACTCTTTCAATGAACGGATATCTTCATCTTCAATAGTCAATATACCAATAGTTTCTGCCTTCATCTCCATTACATCTATATCAGGATTCATCCAAGTTGCAGAGTCATGAAGTCCATCAAGTGAAACACCTTTGCCAGTTAATTCTTTCTTTAAATTCTCTCTTAAATCGATAGTTTTAATGATTTTCTTAGCTATTGATTCTTTATCGAAGTTTGCATTTGTGATTGTTGTAAAAAGATTTTCATTAACGATAAAAGCAACCTCTTCATTGATAATCCCATTTTTTCTTGCTAACATACTAACTTGTGATATACCTTTTGTTACGTATATCAGTAAATCTTGGAGTTTCGCAACATCCTCAGTTTTACCACATACACCTTTTATTGTACAGCCTGTATTTTTAACTGTCTCTTGACATTGAAAACAAAACATACTCATAATAATTCCTCCTTTTATTTTTCTTCTCAATTAGAGTATAATGATACAAACTACCGAAATATGTAACATTAGTTACCAAAAGGAGCTAAAGATGATAGAAATCTTAAAAAAATCACTGTTATTTAAAGGATTCACAACTCAAAACATTGAACACCTGTTAAATTTCATAGGAACAAATTTAGAAGAATATTCTAAAAATGAAACTGTTTTTTTAGAAGATGACAAATGCAATTCAATAGGCATAGTAATATCCGGTGCTATTGAACTGCAAACTATATTTCCAAGCGGTAAAGTAATTACACACTTGGAACTAACTCCCGCTGATGTTTTTGGTGAAGGTTTACTTTTTTCTTCGAAGAATTTATACCCAATAAATATCCAATCGAAGCAAGCTTCAAAAATTCTTTTTATTAAAAAAGATAATTTAATGCATGGATTATTACATCATCCTATTTTAATACAAAATTTTTTAATGCTTTTATCCGACAAACTTTTCTATATGAATAGTAAAGTTAAACTTCTTTCTTTAAGTACTTTAAGAAAGAAAATCGCCTTATATTTACTAACTCAATATAAAGAAACAGGTAAACTCACTTTTGAAATCAAACTTAATAGAAAAAGATTGTCTGAACACCTTGCAGTTGAAAGACCTTCGCTTTCACGAGAACTTATAAAAATGAAAGAAGATGGATTAATTGATTTCGAACAGTCGTCATTTAAAATTTTAGACGTAGATGCATTAGAAGAGGAACTTTTTAAATAAATCGCTTGACAAAAGAAAATATTTCAATATAATTAATTCATAGTTAAATACTAGGAAATGCATCGATTAAGGAAAGTACCTTGATCAGTTTGTTATAGAGAGAGAATGTTGGTGGAAATTTCTCATAAACGATTAAGCGAAGTGCCCTTATGAGCACCATACCGAATTAAGTAGGCTATGGCGGGTTCTCCCGTTACAGAGATAGAGTATAATGATTGTACTCGAATAAGGAAAACTTTTTTTCGAAATAGAGTGGAACCGCGATTGATATCGCCTCTAAGTGTATACTTAGGGGCGTTTTTTATTTTTAAGGAGGAAATTTAATGATCTATAAGGATTTATTAGAAACTATAGGAAACGCACCAATAATTCAATTAAAAAAATATCCAAATATCTATGTTAAGTTAGAAAACTTCAATCCAGGGGGCAGCATAAAAGATAGAGCAGCGCTTGGAATGATTGAAAGCGCTGAAAAGAAAAATATTTTAAAACCCTGTATGCATATAATAGAGCCTACCAGTGGTAATACAGGTATCGCCATCGCTTTGATCGGTAAAATAAAAGGTTATGAAGTAACCATTGTCATGCCAGATAGCATGAGCATCGAAAGACAAACTTTAATTAAAAGCTATGGCGCAAATTTGATATTGACTGAAGGCAGAAAAGGAATGAACGGTTCAATCGAATATGCGGAGAATATTGCGAAAAAAAACAAGAATTATATTTTACTTCAACAATTTAAGAACATTGATAATCCTTTGCAACATTACAATACTACTGCATTAGAAATAATCAACGATTTACCCGATATAGATATATTTATTGCAGGGGTTGGCACAGGTGGAACAATTACCGGTGTTGGTAGAAGGCTAAAAGAACATAACTCGAATATTAAAATTATTGCCATAGAGCCATTTGAAAGTGCAGTATTAAGCGGAGGAAAATCTGGTTCTCATCTAATTCAAGGAATAGGAGCTGGATTCATTCCAGATATTTTAGATGTAAATATTCTTGATCAAATAATCACATTAAAAGGTGAAGAAGTAATAAACTTCGGAAGAGAATTTTACAAAACCGAGGGATTGTTTCTAGGAATATCTTCAATGGCGAATATACTAGGAGCAATCAAATTGAAAAGCGATAAAAAAATCTTAACTATTGCTCCAGACGGTGGAGAAAAATACTTATCAACTGATTTATATATTCAAGGAGGAGAATCATGAAAAATTATTTAGATAATATTAAAGATAAAGACCCTGCGGCTAGAAGTTACTTAGAAATAATACTCTTATATCCAAGTGTTCACGCTATAGCAATATACCGTATCGCTCATTGGCTGTACAATAAAAGATTTACATTTCTAGCAAGATTATTATCACAACTAGGCAGATTTTTTACCGGTATAGAAATCCATCCTGCTGCAACCATTGGAAAAGGTCTATTTATCGATCATGGTATGGGTGTTGTCATCGGTGAAACAACAATTATAGGTGATTATGTAACGCTTTATCAAGGAGTAACTTTAGGAGGCACTGGAAAAGATACAGGGAAAAGACATCCTACAATTGAATCTCATGTTACCATTGGTTCTGGAGCAAAGGTCCTAGGTCCGATTGTTATAAGAGAAGGAACAAAAATTGGTGCAAACTCAGTTGTTTTGAAAGAAACCGTAGATTACTCAACAGTAGTCGGTATTCCTGCAAAGACTGTTGATAAAAACAAGTATAAAGATACAATGAAGTATTCAGCATAAAAAAATGATAATAGAGATTTTTTCTCTATTATCATTTTTATTATTATCCAAGTAATTCTTGTAATCTAACTTTATCAAATCCTTGAACTACTTCATCATCAATCATGATAACCGGTACGCCCATGAAACCTTTTTTAATAAGTTCTTTTCTAGCTTCAGCATCTACTGATACATTTTTTTCTGTATAGCTCACGCTCATTGAATCTAAAAATTTCATCGCTGCATGACAATAGCCACATGTATTGCTTGTATAAACAACTACATTTTTCATATTGGATTTCCTCCTTTTATTATCGGTCAATTTTTTTAAGATATACTCTTATATTTTACTTTTGATCTTAATAACATTATATCATTATATAGAGTCTTTTGTAATTTTATATACAGACCTATCCTTTGTCAAGGTTTGTTATAAAATTTTCAAACTCAATACTTATCCACAATATCCACAAAACGCCTGTTCATAACCTGCCTTTTTTTGCGATTTATATGAATTTTTGTTCGCAAAATACTGCTTATCCACAGAATACATGCATTGTTGATAAATAATACACAATCTTACACACACTTTTTCCCCAATTATGGTATATTTAATATAGGAGGAATTTATGACTGCATGGAGAACAAGAGGACATAGAGGAGATGCTTTAGAAGACATCATTCTTCTTACAAACGAATACTATAAAAATCATCACTACGCAATCATTGACAAGGCAAGTACACCTATTAAAGTAGTAGAAATCGATGGTTCTGGAATTATTACAAAGGGGTATTTTGAAAAAAAATCCACCGTTGATTTTATAGGTTTGGTTCAGGGAGTAGCCATCGCATTTGATGCAAAAGAAACTAATTTAGCATCACTGCCTCTTTCGAATATACACGAACATCAAATTGAATACATGAAAGAATTCTCTTTTCAAGGCGGACTTTCTTTCGTCATCGTACACTTTAAAAGGTATGATGAATATTACCTGATTCCATTTGAAATGATTGATACATATCATGAGAATTCTAAAAAAAATGGCAGAAAATCGATACCTTATGAATCAATGCTAGAGAGATTCGAGATTAAAATGGAACATAACAGCATGTTAAATTATCTACCTATACTAAATGAATATATGGAATTTAAAAAGTCGTCTAGCTAGACGACTTTTCCACTTCTACAAATGCATTTGAAAGTTTTGCAAATTCTTCTACTGAAAGCTTTTCTCCTCTTTCACTTGGATTGATTCCCGATAATTCAAGAGCTTTCCTTACATTGTCTTTATTAAACTCATTTGAAAGCGCATTGAGCAATGTTTTTCTTCTAGTGCTAAAAGCACCTTTTACAGTTCTTAAAAAGATTTTATGATCTATTACATTTACTAACACATCTTCATAAGGAACCAGTTTTAATACCGACGAGCTTATATTCGGCTCTGGTACAAAGGCTCCCCTAGGTACCTCTAAGACCAGCATAGGCTTTGCATAGTACTGAACCGCAACTGAAATAGTTCCATATACTTTATTTCCAGGCTTTGAAACAATACGCTCTGCAACTTCCTTTTGCATCATCACAATCATAGATTGAAAATCAAAATTTGATTCCAAGAATTTCATTATGATTGGAGTCGTTATATAATACGGCAAATTTGCAATTATCTTAGGCTTTTTATCAGGAAAATATTTTTCCTTTAATTCATTAAGATCAATCTTTAAAATGTCTTCATTGATGATTTCAATATTATCGTAGTCGCTTAGAGTTTCATTTAGAATTGGAATTAAATTCTTATCAATTTCAACCGCTATGACCTTTCCAGCTTTCTGAGCGATACTTTCAGTCATAACACCAATGCCAGGTCCAATTTCAATAACAATATCATCTTTAGTCAATTCACTTTGATCTATGATATCATTGACTACATTATCATCTTTTAGAAAATTCTGTCCTAAGGATTTTGTAAATCTAAATCCATATTTGCTCACAATCTCTTTTATACGTTTTGACGAAGATAATTTTTCACTCATGATTTCCCACTTCCTTTAGAGCCTTCTCAAAGTCTTCTCTGCTAATTCCATAGCCATTCAATCTATTGAGAAACTGCTTGCCGTTGGCATAACCTATCCCTAGAATTTTACCTACATCATTTCTTTTAGTCGCCGAATCCTTTGCTCCTGTTAGTCCATTTCTCACTAAATCACTTTGACTAAATTCTTGTTTTAGCGTCTTTTCAAATCTATGAACTTTTTTCAGTGCATCAATAATCGCTTTTTCACCAGCATTTTCAACACCGATGTTATCATCCTTTAGAGCATCCGCCTTAGAGATAAATGCGTGTTTCGCACCAGGAACTTCTTTATTGATTCTTTTTCTAATCTGTTCACCTGCATAATCGGGATCTGTAAAAATTATAATCCCTCTATTTTTAGCAGCAAGTTTTATGCGATTTATTGTTTCTCTTCTAATTCCGAATCCATGAGTAATAATCATTTCAGCATCTATATACTGTTTCAAATTTATAACATCATCTCTGCCTTCAACAACAATCACTTCATTAATTTTCATTTTCATTGATAAACCTCTTTACTCTATCTTAAATATTCTCTTTGCATTATCATAAGTAATATTCGCTACCTCGTCAAAAGATATGCCTCTTATTCCAGCGATAGCCATAGCAACGAATTTGACATACTCAGGTTCATTTCTCTTTCCTCTGAATGGATCTGGGGTCAAATAAGGGCTATCCGTTTCTATAAGCAATCTATCTAAGGGAACAACAGCTGCAGCTTCTTTTGCTTTTCTAGCATTTTTGAAAGTAACAGGACCAGCAAAGGAAATATATGCACCTTTTTTTACATATTCCAAAGCTAACTCTTTACTCCCGGAATAACAGTGCATAACAACCCCTGTCTCAAATGCATCAACTTTTGTCAAGATATCCATTACATCTTGATGTGCGTCTCTATCGTGAATAATTACAGGTAAGTTAAGCTCCTTAGCTAAAAGCAATTGCTCTTCAAACCATTTTTTTTGAACATCTCTTGGTGAAAAATCATAATAATAATCAAGTCCAATTTCACCGATAGCTTTAACTTTTGAATTCTTTGCCAGACCCTTAATCATCTCTAAAGTCATATCATCCATATTTTTAGTATCGTGAGGATGAATCCCCACAGCGCTATAGATAAAATCATACTTCTTAGATAATTCCACACCACTAAGGGATGATTCAAGTGAAGCGCCTGGAAGCATAATAAGCTCCACTCCACTTTCAAAGGCGCGCATTATCATTTCGTGTTGATCGTCTTCATACCTTTTATCATTTACATGAGCGTGAGAATCAAATAACATATTTCGCCCCCTAGCTTATAGGTGTTCCAGATTCAAAATCTACTGTTACAAGTTTTAAATCCTTATCGTCGCATGCTGCAAGTATCATTCCTTGACTTAGTACGCCTCTCAACTTAACTGGTTTTAAGTTGGCAACTAAAACAACTTTCTCTCCAATAAGTTCCTCAATTTTAAAATGCTCTGCAATGCCAGACACTACTTGTCTTTTTTCATTTCCTACTTTTAACTGCAGTACTAATAATCTATCAGCTTTAGGATGTTTCTCCACCGAAACTATATCAGCAACTCTTAAATCCATCTTGGCAAAATCGTCTATAGAAATTTCTTCTTTAAATACCATCTTTTCCTCAGGTTTCTCACCTAAGCTTCCAAGATATTCAATTTCCTCAGCAACGTCGATTCTCGGGAATAAAACAGCAATTTTTTCAACTTTGGTATTATCCTTGGTTAACCCATATTCAGATGAAGAATTCCACAATCTCAAACTTTCTTCAGCTCCAAACGCATCAAGAATTTTAGTAGAAGTATGAGGTAAAAACGGACTTATCAAAGCAGCTATGATTCGAATGCTCTCCGATAAATTGTAAAGCACATTATCTAGTTCATCTTTTTTTGTTTCATCCTTGGCTAAAATCCAAGGCGATGTTTCATCGATATATTTATTTGTTCTTCTAACAAACTTCCAAATTTCTTCTAGAGCATTGCTAAAATCCAAATTATCTACTCGTTTTTCAACTAATACTCTAGTTCCTATAGCCAAATCAATTAAACTTTGATCAAATTCAGATTCAAATTCACTTTTTATAATAACTCCGTCATTATATTTATGAATCATAGCAATTGTTCTACTCACTAAATTTCCTAAATCATTAGCAAGATCGGAATTAAGTCTATTTAGTAAAACTTCATTTGTGAAAAGACCATCTTGTCCAAAAGAGTACTCTCTCATCAAGAAATATTTTATTGCATCTACTCCATATCTCTCTATAAGAATCACTGGATCTACTATATTTCCCTTGGATTTTGACATTTTTCCACCATCAAGCAAAATCCATCCATGTCCAAATACTTTCTTTGGAACCGGCTCGTCTAAAGCCATTAAAATTGCAGGCCAAATAATTGTATGGAATCTCACAATTTCTTTTCCAACTAAATGTACATCAGCAGGCCAGTATTTCTTGTATTTTCCTTCTTTATCATCTGGATAATCAAGTGCAGTAATATAATTGCTTAGAGCATCAAGCCACACATAAATAACATGTCCCTCATCAATCGGAACAGGAATTCCCCAGTCGAAGCTTGTTCTACTAATAGATAAATCATCTAATCCTTGTTTAATAAAATTATTTACCATTTCATTGACTCTTGATTTAGGTTGTAGAAAATCAGTATTTTCCAACAAATCCAACAATCTATCTTGATACTTCGACAACCTAAAGAAATATGTCTCTTCTTTTGTCTTTTGCACATCTCGTCCACAGTCGGGGCATTTGCCGTCGGCTAGCTGCGTCTCAGTCCAAAATGATTCACAAGGTGTACAATATAACCCCTCATACTCACCTTTATAAATATCGCCTTTTTCATAAAGTTTCATAAATATTTCTTGAACACTTTTTTCATGATAATCATCAGTCGTTCTTATAAAATGGTCATAAGATATCTCCATCTTCTCCCAAAGTTCTTTAATCTCAGATACAATTTGATCTAGGTATACTTTAGGTTCCAAACCCTTATCTTTTGCAACATTTAAAATTTTCTCTCCATGCTCATCGGTTCCAGTCAAAAACATGACATCATAACCCTGAGCTCTTTTAATTCTAGCTAGTACATCTGCCGCAACAGTTGTATACGTATGTCCGATATGCAGTTTTGAACTCGGATAGTATATCGGAGTCGTAATATAGAATGTTTCTTTATTCAAATAACTCACCTCTTTCAAAAAATAAAAAAATACCTTGCTAATCCCTTAGGGACGAAGATATTCGCGGTACCACCCTATTTTATCGATTAATCACTCAATCGACCTCAATGTGTCTTGACACAGCTTTATAACGGTAGCTATCCGAACTGAGTTCACTCAATTTGCTCCAAGACCATATTCAATAAGTTCCTTATACTGGCTTTCACCCACCCAGCTCTCTAAAATAATTTCCTTATTTACTCATCTCTTCATTGCTTTTTTGATATTATACACCATATTATAGCATACGCATTGTAATTTTTAAATTTTATTGTTGAATAATTGATAATTATATGATAATAATTAACTATTATCTAAATTGAAAGGAATTTTTTATGAATAAACTAGGGTCACTTTTGTACTCTTATAAAAACAAGAAAGTCAAACAAATTGATATAAAGGTAAACAACGAGACTATATCCGTCAATTTCCCTGAAAATGATATCATCGAATTCACAGGTGTTAAGTCATTCCTCTTTGTAGAAGACGATAATATAGAAGTAAAAGAAAATCATCTTTCTTCTATCGAATTCTTAAAAGACGGTTTTGCTGAATTCGTCTCGTATGAAGATGAGTTTGAAGAAGTCTTTGCTTCACCCAATTTTGCACTTGATTTCATAGATAGATCATTATTGATTGAAGCCGAATCCATCCATATCGGCGGGGTAAAAATAAATTTGAGTAAGATTGAAAATTAGTGCATCTTTACGATGCGCTTTTTTATTGTATAATTAAAGGAAAACGATAAAGGTGATTCATATGGCGGATTTGTTATGGGGCTTATTAACAAAGGTATCAATAATTATTGTTATAGCATATCTCTTTTCAAATACTAAAACATTCAACAAAACAATAAATAATGAGCATTATTTAATTAAAGATAAGATTCTTTTGTCTATTTTCTTTGGAGGAATCGGTATAATCGGCACATATAGCGGCATTCCCTATATGGGTGCCATTGTAAACAATCGAGTTATCGGTGTTGTCATCGGCGGTCTTATCGGTGGTCCTTTAGTAGGCTTTATGTCAGGGCTTATTGCCGGTGGTCATAGATTCTTAATCGACATCGGCGGGTTTACAGCTCTTTCATGTGGAATTTCTACAATTCTCGAAGGCTTGATTGCAGGTTATTTCAGCTCTTATTATTATAACGCAGACAATAAAGTATCTTTTGCATTTTTAACAGGTCTTATTGCTGAATCAGTTCAAATGCTGGTAATCATCCTTGTTGCGAGACCACTGGAAGATGCAATAGTTTTAGTTGAAAAAATTGCTATTCCAATGATACTTGTCAACTCTATCGGTATTTCGATTATTGTAGCGATCATTCAAAATATCCGCAGGCAAAATGATGCTCAAGCAGCCTTCAGGGCGCAAATGGCGCTTAAAATCGCAAACAAGACCTTACCTTATCTAAGCAAGGGTTTAACGATTGAAGCCGCTAGTGAAACTGTACAAATCATATATGATATTGCTAGCATCGATGCTGTTTCCATTACCGACAACGAAAAAATTCTTGCTCATATCGGCGACGGTAGCGATCATCATTTATCTGGTGATTTATTTCACACTCAAATAACAAAGGAAGTATTGGCAACAGGGGAATATAAAATTGCTTATAGTAAAGAAACTATTTCATGCGATAACCCTAAATGTAATTTAAAGTCCGCCATTATTGCTCCTTTGATAATAGAAAATCAAACAATAGGTTCATTGAAACTCTATAATTCAAAAAATTATGAGATTAAAAAAGTTGATTTGGAACTTGTTTTGGGACTGGCATCATTGTTTTCAACCCAGATTGAATTAAGTAAAATTGAAAATCAGTCTAAATTATTGGCAAAAGCAGAACTCAGAGCACTTCAGGCACAGATCAATCCTCATTTTCTTTTCAATGCACTCAATACCATTAATTCATTGATCAGAATCGACCCAGATGATGCTAGAAAACAATTAGTGAATTTGGCAGAATACTTTAGACATAACTTAAATTTAATTGAAGACAAGGTTCCTCTAGAAAAAGAGCTTAATCAAATAAAATCATATCTTGAAATTGAAAAAGCAAGATATAGAGATAACCTTGAAATTGAATATGAAATAGATGCCGACTTATCATACGAAGTTCCTCCAATTATTGTGCAACCAATTATTGAAAATAGCATAAAACACGGAATATTTGAAATGAAAGATAAAGGAAAAATAAAAATTTCATTTAAAGAAGATGATCATTATCTACATATCGAAGTACATGACAACGGAATCGGCATAAAAGATGAAACCATTGAAAAAATAATATCTGGTACTTATTGTTCCGATTCAATCGGTATTATCAATATTCACAAACGCCTTATCAACATGTACGGCGAAGAAAACGGACTTGAAATTTTCAGCATCCCTTCAGAAGGTACAACAGTGAGAATTTCAATTCCTATAGAGGAGGTATAAATTATGAAAACTGCAGTAATAGTCGATGATGAG
>DAOUQP010000112.1 GCA_030625575.1 Eubacteriales bacterium
TCTATTGTACTAATTCAAATCCCTTTGTGTTATAACCTATAGGATTATTTGCAGGAGTTCCCATTCCACCATTAACAGATACTGCATCATATCCCATTAACTTCATAATAGCAACAGTTTGACCTGCTGTTTGACCAGAGTAACAATTAACAATAATTTTTTGATCCATCGGCAATTCTTTAATTCCTGCAATCATTGTTTTTCCATAAGGAATATTGATTGCTCCAGAAATATGACCAGTAGCATAGTCATCAGCTTTTCTGATGTCTACGAATATTACATCACTACCGATAGCATTAAATGCATTTTCTTCACTAATTTTATAATTTTTATAGATAGTATCTACAACATCAGCAAGTCCCATATAATACTCAGTTGCCGCAAGTTTCATATGCTCGCTTAAAGCTTTAGTGTTTTGAGTTCCAAAATCATTTGATTCAGTCTCAGTATAAGCTTCAAAACCTTCTGTTTGGCTAATACCGAAGTTCCAACCATACTTGATTGATCTTGCGTCATATCCTAAAGCATTTAAAACACCAACTGTTTGACCAGCTGTTTGTCCCGAATAACAATTAACAAGGATTGGCTTATCAACAGGCAATTTCTCAATAGAAGCAGCAAATTCAGGTCCCCAAGGAACATTTACCGCGCCTTTAAGATGAGCTTCACTATAAACATCATTTTGTCTAATATCCAATATAAACATATCATCTTGGTTATCCATCATAGTAAATACATCAGATGTAGCGATTAAATAACTGTGATCTGCTTTATTGTTCATCACATCAGCAGCAGCTTCTGCTATAGTTGATACTGCATCATAATGCTTAGTCCAACCAATAGGTCCATTGCCAGCAGTTCCCATTCCACCATTAAGTGAAACTGCGTCAAATCCTAATAATCTAAGAACAGCAACAGTTTGTCCTGCCGTTTGTCCTGAATAGCAATTTACAACAATTGTCTTGTCCATAGGTAATGTATCAAAAGCATCTGTCATACCATTTCCATAAGGAATATTTTTTGCACCTGGAATATGTGCAGCATCATAGTCTGATTGCTTTCTTATTGAAAGGTAATAAAACCCTTCGTTATCTAAATTTGCATATGCATTGTCTTCACTAATTTTATAATCTTCAAACATTCCAGGAGCAACATCTGCTAATCCTTTAAAATATGTATCGATAGCAGCAAATACTTCTGGATGGTAATCTATAGTGCCATTCGCTGGGAATTCATTTGCTTCAGCTTCAGAGTAAGCCTCGTAACCTTCAGTTTGGCTTATTCCGAAATTCCAACCATACTTGATTGATTTAGCGTCATAACCAAGAATGTTTAGTAAAGCAACAGTTTGCCCTGCCGTTTGTCCTGAATAACAATTTAAATATATAGTTTTGTCAGCTGGCATATTTGCAATACCTGCCATAAAATCAGGTCCCCAAGGAACATTAACTGCACCCTTAATATGTGATTGACTATATACATCATTTTGTCTGATATCTAATAAAATCATATCTTCGCCAGCATCAATCTTAGCGAATAAATCAGTTGTTCCAATTAAGTAACTATCAGATGGTTTGTTTACTAAATACGCAATAGCTGCCTCTGCAACAGCAGTAGATTCTCCATTATCAGTTACTATAGGTTCCTCAACTGTTTTTTCAATAACTTCATTTTCTTGCACTGGTTCCACTTTACTTGAACAACCAATACTGAAAATCATTACAAGAACTAAAAGTAATGATAAAATTCTGTACTTTTTCATATTAAACCTCCAATTGATTTAAGAATTATCCTGTTGATTAGAAATCACAGGTGTTCCTTCAGGCATTTGAATCGGTAAAGCATTGTCACTTGACCATTCTAAATATGCACCGTCATATAATTTGACATTTTCATATCCTGCATTAAACATTGCTAAGAATGTTTGAGCTCCTCTAACCGAGCTTTTGCAAAACATAATTACTGTGTCATCTTTGTCAATACCTTTTTCTTTGTATAAAATACTAATCTGCTGCATTGGTTTAAAAGTTCCATCGTAAAAAAGATTCTTGTCAAATGGAATCAAAATCGATGAAGGTATTGTCCCTGCATCATACTCTTCTTGAGATCTAACATCAATAAGATGAGTCTTCGCATCTGGATAATTCAATTGATTAATTACATCATCAATCGTCGCCAAATACTTTGTATTAAGCTCAGTTGCAGTATAGTCAGTTTGATTAACAACAGGAATTTCCGTACCAACAACAGCTCCTGCATTTATTAATGCCTCCAACCCGCCACTTACTACTTTGACATTTTCATGTCCATAAACTAACATTGTCCAAAATAATCTTCCTGAATCCATAGTTTTGTTGTTATCGTAAATAATAACCATTGAATCATTAGCAATACCAGTATTCATCATTACTTCTTCAAAAGCATCTTTGCCAATGATTGAATTTAATACCGGTTCATAAGTTGTAATCATACCTCTAGTAATCGACACTGAATTTAGTACATGTTTTTCAGCATATGCATCTGGATTGTTTTGAGCATCTATTAAGATAGCTCCATTTTCAACCTCAGATAAAGCATTTTCAGCCGTGATTATACATTCGCCTAAATTATTGTCTACACCAGTAGTACATCCAACAAGTGCTAAAGAAAGAGTTAAAATCAACGATAAAACTATTAGTAGTTTCCTCATTAGCATCACTCCATAAAAATATTTCGAAAAGATTGTTAATATTTAATCAATTAACAATTTCATTATACCTTCATTTGAGAAGTTTTGTTATTACATTTTCTTATGTTAGTTAATTTTTTATCATAGTGCAATTCTTTTAAAGTATAAAATACTTGTGATATACTTATTTATATGCCATAAGAAAAACTTATAATACAATTTAGGGAGTTGCCATTATGAATAATAAATATAAATATTGCATTCTAATATTCTTAATAATCTATGGAATTATAAGCTTTTCAACCATTACAACATTTCCGTTTGTGCATTCCGACGAGACATGGCTCGCAGGACTTTCCAATACGATAATTTCAGAAAAGACCATTAACACTACAGAATCGTTTTTTGATTTATATCCACGTAACCCTCATGCAATTAAAGTGCTATTTAATTTTATCCAAATATTTTTTATTCAATTATTCGGATTGAATATTACTGCTTTGCGGTTGATTTCTTTAATTTTTTCTTTAATTTCATCCTATTTATTTAATAAGATTGTTTATTCCTTAACGAAATCGAAATCAATTGCATTTTTTTCTATGTTATTATTTCTCATTAATGTTCAATTTATATATATGTCTCACTTCGCAAGACAAGAATCAATACTATTGTTTCTTTTACTACTAAATATTGCTTATCTATATAAATCAAGAAATCCACACCCCATTGTTTCAGGGTTGATTTCTTCTATAGGCATCGGCATTCATCCAAATAGCTTTATAATCTTTTTACCTATACTAGCTTATTGGATTTTAGGCAAAAAAATAAAAGATATAGTTATTTATCTTTTAACTCTATCTTTATCAGCATTATTGTTTATTTTATGGAGCTTCAGTCTAGACCCAAACTTTATTCACAATTATTTGAATTATGGTGATGAACTCGGAGTCAAAATGACTCTTTTAGATAAAGTCTATCAAATCAAGTACTTTTATCTAAAACTTTACTACGGCGTATCAGGGACATACTATACTCCAGATATAAAGGCTATATTTTATATTTCAATACTTACCATTATATCCACACTGTATTTGATTTCTAAAAAGAAGATCAAACCTAATGTTTTAATCTATTTTATAGCTATAAACATAGGTTACATCTTTATAGGAAGATACAATCAAACAAGTATCATCTTTATTATTCCTTTTATAGTACTTATGATTTCTGAAGTACTATTGAATATCAATAAAAAATATTTAAGAAACATAATCATAGTTTTTATTTTATTGATTATCAGTATAAACACATTTGTTAATATGAATAATCATTATTATTCAGAGACTTATGATGACTACCTAAACAATTTAGAACTATTTGTACCTGATAATGCAATTGTTCTTGGAAATCTCAATACTCTTTTTGCTTTTGATACAAACAAGTTTTATGATTATAGAAATTTAGGTTACTTGCCAAAAGACAAGACTTTTTCAGATTATATAAATGAAAGAAATATCGAATATATTATCTACCCAGAAGAGATGGACTTCATTTACAACACGCGTCCTTTATGGAATGGTCTGTATGGTAATGTATATCCATACTATGAAAACATGAAAAATTTCTTCGATAATAATTGCATAGCTGTAGGAACATTCACTAGCCCTGTCTACGGAATGAGGATTGTTAGATACATTGAGGATAAAGACTACAATATTATTGTATATAAAGTAAAATGACACAGAAATCTGTGTCATTTGCTTCTTTTTGCAATATATACTTTCCCTTTGATTCTTCTAGTTCTTAAGGCTTTTATTACTAATCCTTCTTTTCCATTTAATATATCGATTTTCGTCATTTTATCTAGAATGTTTATTTTTCCAACATCTTCTCTATACACTCCAGCAACACTACTAATCGTCGTTAAAAAATCACTTGATTTTAATCTGGAATTTAATCTACCAGCTTTTATTTCAATAGTTGCTTTTGCACCCTTATTGATTTTATCTTTATATCTTTGTTTTTTATTAGTAGCTTTAGTCGGCGCTTTGATTTTTCTCTCGATATATCCACCTTTTAAAGGTATCTCGTATCCGACGAACTTTTCAATTTCTCTAAATCTGTCGAGTTCTCTTGGAGTAACAAAAGAAATTGCTATACCGTTTTTACCCACTCTACCAGTTCTACCAATTCTATGAACATAATTTTCCTTTTCAAAAGGAATATAATAGTTTATTACATGAGTTATATCCAAAACATGAATTCCTCTGGCATTTACATCCGTAGTAATAAGGATATTGTACTTCCCTCTTTTGAAGTCATTAAGAGTTTCAATCCTTATATTTTGATCCATTCCCCCGTGTATTGAACATATGCCTTTGTCCCATTTATTCATGATAGTATATAAAGATTCAACCTCGGCTCTTGTGTTGCAGAACACAATTGCTTTTCTCGGATTTTCTCTTTTTAACATCTTTTTTAAGAAATCCACTCTTTTTAATGGCTCCATAGCATAATAAATCTGCTCGATTTTATCTAACGTCTTATTTTCTGATTCGATTTCAATTCTTACTGGATCCTTTTGATATTTACCCGCTAAATACTCCACCTTATCGGAAATCGTAGCTGAAAAAAGAAGCACCTGAAAATTAGTGTTTATTTTTCTAAGTATTGTTGAAATTTGTTCATCAAAACCCATAATCAACATTTCATCGGCTTCATCAATAACAACACATTTAATTTCATCCGTTTTAATATTTCTCTTCAACAAGTGATCCATTAATCTTCCAGGAGCCGCTACAATCACATGTGGATTTGATTTCAGCTCACGTTTTTGCTCTACCATAGATTCTTTTCCATATATGGCAATAGACTTCAAACCATAGTATTTTCCAATTGAGTCAAATTCATCTTTCACCTGGATCGCCAACTCTCTTGTAGGAGTTAAAACAATCACTTGAGGAGCTTTGATACTTTTATCGATTTTCTCAATCAGCGGTATGGCAAAGGCTGCCGTCTTTCCCGAACCGGTTTGAGATTGTACTATTAAGTCTTTTCCTTCCATTATCAGAGGAAAAACTTTCTCTTGAACTTCAAGAGGTTTCATAAACCCTAAGTCGCTTAATGCGTGCTTAATTTCATTTTTAATTTCAAATTCTTTAAATTTCATAACTCTACCTTTCTAAAAAAAACTCAACCAAAAGTATATCACAGAATTACAAAAAAAGCACTCATTTAATATTTTTTATAAGTTCAGCAACAAACATCTGATAATTTGCCGCCATTTGATCTCTAGGCCTCATAATAGGATTTTCAATCTCGATTATTTCACTTTCATTTAAAATCCAAATTCTATTCCCGAGTAAAACCGCTTCAGATACATCATGAGTGACAAATACAATAGTTATTCTATATTCTTTCCAAAGGAAAAGTACTAACCGCTGCAAATTCTGCCTGGTTCCGACATCTAAACTCCCAAACGGTTCATCCATAAGAAGAACCTGAGGTTTCGTTATTATGCTTCTTCCAATGGCAACTCTTTGCTTCATTCCGCCAGACAATTGATGGGGATAAAGATTTTCAACAGATTTCAAATCTAATTCATCTAATAACTTCTCTATATCGAGTCCGTTTGAATTTGTATGAATTAATGGAAATTCAATGTTTTCTCTAACTGTTTTCCACGGTAAAAGTTGATCGAAAGTCTGAAAAACTATAATTCTATTTCTATCGGGTTTTTTTACACTTTTTTCGTTGAAGATAACTTCTCCATCATCAACCTTTTCAAAAGAACCGATAATGCTAAGCAGTGTACTTTTACCTATCCCGGATTTTCCGACAATTGTTATAAACTCACCGGAATCGATTTCGAGATTTATATTTTCAAACAATATCTTGTTTTCATATTTTTTAGAAATATTCTTTAAAACAAT